>CANJVS010000417.1 GCA_947477755.1 Verrucomicrobiaceae bacterium
CGTCGGGCAGGGAACTCCTGCATCGGACATTCGCGCCATGGCGTTTGATCCCGTGCCTGCCGGTGATAAACATGCGCCGCCACAGCCTCGCTGTGTCGAGATTCTCATTCAGTAAACCTTGTCCATGAAGATCGAGTTTCCCGTCATCCCCTCCGAATCACTGATCTACTTTTTGATCCATGGCGGCACTTTTGTGCTCGTCATGGGCACGCTGTTTTTCCTTCTCGGCCTCTTTTTCGGAGCCTGCACCTGGGGCCTTTACAAACGGCGGTCAAAAGCCCTGAAACGAGACAATGAGGCTCAACGCCAGGAGATCGCCTCCCTGAAGCGCAAGCTGGCCGAGCAGACCCTGCGCCCCGTCATCAAGCCGCTGCCTGAAATGCCCCATCTCGTCAGGGAGCCTGCACCGGTCGCGAGCGATTTCATCACCGGAGATCCGTTTGAGTATCCGGCACTCGCCGCCCTGCCAACGCCTCCCGGGGAGAGCCATGCGGTGGCTGCCGCCAAACGTCCGATGCCCGTGGTGGCTGAGGCCGGTCCAGCCAGCCGGGGCAAGTCGCCGGCACGGAAATCTCCGACAATGGCCAAGCTGAAAAACGAAGCCCCCGCGCCGGCCGGGATGCTCATGGACAGCGCGCCTGCCGCCGATGAAGGCCTGGAAGATGACGAGCCGTTTGGGTTCCTTCTCGGCGAGCCAGAGGATTCCGCTCATCAGCCTGCGTCAAACATTTCTGCTCTCACCGCCATCATCAAAGGCAGCTCCACGGCGGCGCTCTCGGCTGCGCCTTCAATGGCTGAACCTGCACGGGAATCTCCGCCGCTGGCACTTCTGCCGGAGGTGCCTGCGCCCGGCAATTCGCATGAATACCTCTGACCCACGCTTCTCCGACATAGGTAACCGACTCGCCGGGCCCAGTGGCATTCAGGAGTTGATGGACGATCTCGGCGAAGCCTTGTCGGTGCATCCCGACATGCGGATGCTCGGCGGTGGTCAGCCTGCCGCCATCCCTGAAGTGCAGGCCATCTGGAGGCAGCGCATGAGCGACCTGCTTGCCGACGGCGCCGCGCTGGACAAGGCCCTGCTCAACTACGACCCGCCCGGCGGCAATCCGCTGTTTCGCGAGGCCATGGCGGGCTTTTTGAAGCGTGAATGCGGCTGGGATGTCACCCGCGAAAACATCGCCGTCATGCCCAGCAGCCAGAGCGCCTGCTTCCTGCTTTTCAATCTCCTCGCCGGTGACAGCGCCACAGGTAAACGGCGCATCCTTTTTCCCCTGCTGCCGGAATACATCGGCTACGCCAACCAGGCCCTCTGCGCCGGGCAATTCACCGCCGTCCTGCCGCGCATCGAGGAGCGCGGCGAGCATGAAATCAAGTACCGGGTCGATTTCGACCGGCTCCGCATCACGCCGGACATCGCCGCCATGTGCGTCTCCTGTCCCACGAATCCGACGGGCAACGTCCTCACGCCGGACGAGTTCAGCCGGTTGCGTGATCTGGCCCGCAGTCATCACATCCCGTTCATGCTCGACAACGCCTACGGGCATCCGTTTCCGGGCGTCATTCATGGCGGCTTCCGCCCGGCATGGGAGCCTGGAATGATCTTCAGCATTAGCCTGTCCAAGCTTGGCCTTCCCGGCGTGCGCACCGCTGTTGTCGTCGCAGATCCGGCCATCGTGAAAGCGCTGTCGAACATGAACGCCATTGTCAGCCTGGCCAATGGCAACATCGGCCAGGCCCTGCTTCTGCCGCTGCTGGCGAATAACCAATTGTTGAAAATCGGCAGCGATGTCATCCGCCCGTTCTACAAGCAGCGCTCCGACTTTGCCAAAGGGGTGCTCGGCGCAGCCCTCGGAGATCAGGTCCCATGGGCGCTCCATGCCCAGGAGGGGGCTTTCTTTCTCTGGCTCTGGCTGAAAAACCTGCCCATTCCCGCCGCCGAACTCTACCGGCGGCTCAAAGCCCGCAAGGTGCTGGTCATCCCGGGGCATTATTTCTCCTTCGGCCTCGATCAGCCATGGAATCATGCGGATCAATGCCTCCGCCTAACGTATTCCCAGCCGCAGCACATCGTGCAGGAAGGTCTTGAAATTCTGGCTGACGAGGTGAAGCGGGTGCTTGGGGTCTAACAGATGAGGCATGGTTAGGTCAGGCACCTGCGCTGAGTAAATATTCGCCTAATGTTTGGATTGTGAAATGCTGGGCGGAAATTGGCGTTAGATACGCATGATTCCCATGCGACCACTCACTTTGATCTATGCACTCCTTTCGGTTGGTGCCGCTCAGGCTGCCAATGACACCAAGGCCCCCTCCCGCCAGATCGACGCCATCCTTGAGGCTGACTGGAAGAAAAACAACCTGCACGGCAATCCTGCCACGGATGACAACACCTTTGTCCGGCGCATCTACCTCGACACCATCGGCCGCATCCCGACAACGCGCGAGACCGACGAGTTCATCGCCTCCAAAGCCAGTGACAAGCGGTCGAAATTGATCGACAAGCTGCTGGCCTCGGAAGGCTACGTGCAGCACTTCTTCAACTACTGGGCGGATGTGCTGCGCGCGCAGTCGAATGGCAATCAAACCGGCCAAATCACGGGGGCGGCCTACACCAATTTCATCAAGCAGAGCCTGCGCGATAACAAGCCGTATGACCAGTTTGTCCGCGAGATGATCGCTGCGCAGGGCAAGGCCTGGGACAATGGTGCCATCGGCTATTACATGCGCGATCGCGGCATGCCGCTGGACAACATGGCCAGCACGGTCCGCGTGTTTCTCGGCACCCGCATCGAGTGCGCCCAGTGCCACAATCACCCCTTCGACAAATGGTCGCAGATGCAGTTCTACAAGATGGCGGCCTTCACTTACGGAGTCGAGACTCAGGACTACAATGGCGGCACGATGGGGGAGGTGCGCGAGCTGCTCCAGGAACAGGAAAAAGCCGTCCGCGATTCCATCAAAGAACCGCAGCGTCCGAAATACGTCAAAGGCATGGCCAAAGAAGAATATGCCAAGCTTGAGGAAAAGTACCGCGCCGAGTCCAAAGAGGTGCAGAAAAAGCGTGAAGAGCTCCGCCTGAAACTGCGCAACGAGCAGCGCAACTTCCGCGAGCCGATCAGGGACATTACCGACACCATGCGCTACACCTCGGTGAGCCTGCGCGAGCGCAAGCCAACCCTGCCGCATGACTACCAGTACACCGACGCGAAACCCAAGTCCGCGGTGGAGCCTGGCACGATGATGGGACACGAGTGCATCACCCAGCCGGGCGAGACACCGCTGCAGGCCTATGCACGCTGGATGACGGGCAAGGATAATCCGCGCTTCACGACCGTGATCGTCAACCGCCTCTGGAAGAGGGCCTTCGGCTTGGCCCTGATTGAGCCGCTGGACGAACTGATGGACGCCACCGTGCCGGCGAATCCCGAGATGCAGCAGTATTTGGAGAAGCTGATGGTTGATGTGAAGTATGACATGAAGGCCTTCATGCGCGTGCTCTTCAACACCAGCACCTACCAGCGCCAGGTCACCCGCGAAGACATCGCGCCGGGCGTGGTTTATCACTTCACCGGGCCGCTGCTGCGCCGCATGTCGGCTGAGCAGATGTGGGACTCCTTTGTCACGCTGATCAATCCGAATCCCGACATGATCAATGCCGCAGCCCGCGAGCAGATGGATCAGCGCGTGCTTCAGGCCAAGAAGGTGGC
>CANJVS010000418.1 GCA_947477755.1 Verrucomicrobiaceae bacterium
CGCTGCATGGTGTCCGTGTCGACACGGGCCATGCGCGCATTCGGGAAAACCTCCCTCACGGCCGCCTCGACACGCTCGGTGCCGAAGCCTCCATACTTGAGCGCCGGATCATTGCAGGCCGGGCATTTCGTGGGTGGCAGCCGGCGTGCACCGCAGATGTGGCAGACGAGGCGGTTGTCTTTTTTATGCAGCGTCATCGGGACGGAGCAGTCCTGACACTGGACGGCTTCGCCGCAGGAGGCGCAGGAAAGGCTGGTGTTGAAGCCGCGACGGTTGAGAAACAGAATCGTTTGTTCGCGCTTTTCCAGTCTGGCGGTGATGGCGTGGCGCAGCTTTTCTGAAAGGATGCCGGCATTTGCCACGGACACTCCGGTGCCTTTGCGGCGCTCCAGGCGCATGTCCACGATGCGGATGAGCGGCATGGATTTGCCATCCATGCGCCTGGTCATTCGCAGCAGTTCATACTTGCCGGTCATGGCGTTATGAAAGGACTCCAGACTCGGTGTGGCGGAGCCAAGCAGGACGGGGCAGCGCTCAATGTGCCCACGCACGACGGCGAGATCGCGCGCATGGTAGCGCGGCGCGTCCTCCTGTTTGTAGGAGGGCTCATGCTCTTCATCGACGATGATCAGCCCGAGATTCTCCAGCGGCGCAAAAATGGCGCTGCGTGCTCCGATGACGATGTCAGCACGGCCTTCCTGCACCTTGAACCATTCATCATGGCGCTCGCCATCGCTGAGATGACTGTGCAGCACGGCAATGGCGTCTTTCTTTTCGGAGAAGCGCGCCTTGAACCGCTCGATGGTCTGCGGTGTGAGGCTGATTTCAGGCACGAGCACGAGGGCGGTTTTGCCAAGCTTCAGAACTTCGGCGATGGCTTGAAGATAGACTTCCGTTTTGCCGCTGCCGGTGACGCCCTGGAGGAGAAGCGGGCGTGCTCCTTTTGGCGCGTGAATGGCTTTGACCACGCTCTCGTAAGCAACCTGCTGCTCCTCGGTCATCGTGAGCGGCTGGCTGGGCAGAAACTCCTCGGTTTGAAACGGGTCACGCTCCACGCGCAGTTCGCTGCGGGTGATGAGGCCCGCTTTCAGCAGCGGCTTGATGATGCTGGCTGCGCGCGGCAGATCGCGGCGCAGATCGCTGAGTGTCGCCTCGCCGCCATTCGCCCGCAGAGTTTCCAGAATGCGGGCCTGCATGGGCGCGGTCTTGTGGAGCTTGTCCATGACCTCGGGGGAAGGTTCCTTGGACAGCTTTAAATGGCTGTCCGTGAGAAAGGTCTCGGGCTTGTCACGCACGGCTTGTGGCAGCATTGAACGCAGGACCCTGTGCACGGGCACGATGTAATACTCGGACACCCAGTCGGCGAGCTTGAGCAAGCCCTGCGTGAACATGGGCCGCGAGCCGACGATGGAGGTGATTTCCTTCAGCCGGTGCAGATGCGGCGAGGAGTCCAGGATCTCCATGATCACGCCTGGAACGCGCTGGTTTTGCAACGGCACCATGACGCGTGTTCCGATGCAGAGACGCCCTGCGAGCTTTTCGGGAATGGCATAGTCCAGCTCCATCACTGCGGAACCCTCAAGCTGCACGCGGGCGACACCCGCAATGTCCCCCAACGGTGCCGCCTCCGGTTTGGGCGGGACGGCTTCAAGCTGGAACAGTGAAGGCTCAGCCATGGTGGTAAACCCTTGGCACGCGGGTGTTGATGTTGGTCAGCACTTCATAGGGGATCGTGCCTGCCCAGTTGGCCATTTCCTCGGCGGTGATGTCGCCGCCGAGGAGAATGACATCATCACCATTGTAGGCGCTGCCTTGTTCGAGATTCACCATGATCTGATCCATGCACACACGGCCGATGACGGGATACCGCTGCCCGGCGATGATGACCTCAGCGCGGTTCGAGAGGGCGCGGAAGTAGCCATCCCCGTAGCCGACGGGCACGGTGACGACGCGCACGGGATGATCGCTCTGCCAGGTGCTGCTGTAGCTGACGGGATGGCCGGGCAGCACGACTTTGAAATAGGCGACGCGGCTCTTCCATGACAGCACGGGTTTGACCGGGATGCTGCGGGCGCATTCGGTGCCGGGATAAACGCCGTAAAGCAGGATGCCTGGACGCACGAGATCGAGGTGACTTTCCGGCAGTTGCAAAATGCCGGCACTGTTGGCGATGTGACGCAGTGGTGCGGGCAGGCTGCGTTTTTCATAAAAGGTGATCACGTCCTGAAAGCGCTCAAGCTGCAAGCGCGCATGGGCGAGATCCTCCGCGTCGGCATTGGCAAAGTGGGAGTAGATGCCCTCGACCTCGACATGCTGGCATTGCAGGCTGGCCTCCAGCAGCTTTTCGGCGCTGTAGTAATGAATACCGATGCGCTCCATGCCGGTGTCGATCTTCAGATGAATCCGGGCTTTGACGCCCATCGCCCCGGCCGCGGTATCGATCAGCCTCAACTTTTCCAGGGAAGGCACGGTGAGGGTGAGATCGTTTTTAAAGAAGCGCGGGATTTGTTTTTCATCGATCCCGCCAAAGACGAGAATGGGGGCGGTGATGCCCGCCTGCCGCAGGATCACGGCCTCTCCCAGCAGAGCCACGCCGAGTGAGTCAGCCCCGCAGGTGATAAGGTGACGGGCAACCGGCACGATGCCGTGGCCATAGGCGTTGGCCTTGACCACGGCCATGACTTTGGCTCCGCCAACATGCCTGCGGATGGCGGATAAATTTAGCGCGAGTTGATCCAGGTCCACCTCGACACGGGTCGGGCGGACGTCGTCGTCATCAGAGCAGATGGTGTCAGGCGTCATGCAGCGCCGATGATTCGCCGCCAGTGCGGCGGAAGGCAAGACGCTCCTTTGCCGGTCAGCGTTTCTTCTTGTAGCCCCCGGGCACCATTTCCGCCACTGCACGCGCGATGATTTCCTCGATGCCGGAGGCAAAGCGGGTGGGGTGACCATAGACGATCATGGATTCATCCGCATCGTAGCCGCCCTCATCCCAAACACGCTGTGAGGGGATGTAGCATGGGACATCGTTGGTGTAGGCATTGACCCAGGTGCGTGAGGGATCGTTTTCCTCTTTGAATCGTAGCCCATAATCCACCACGACCTCACCGGGGAGATTGATGGTGAGCAGGCTGTCGCCAAAAGCCCAGACCTGGACTTTGTAGGGCAGGGTGTGCGGGATTTTTTCCATCTCAGCCTGACGCAGGTAATAGCTGGCGCGCATGGCGATTTTCCGGTTCTGATCGAGCATGCGCTGACGCCAGGCCGGAACATCGGGCAGCGTGTCGTAAGGCAGAAGCACCTCCTTCATGGTGCAGCTGACCGGGCCGGTTACGGGTTTCATCGGCAGGTTGATGAGGCGCACCGCTTCCTTGGCCAGTTCGACACCATGAAGCACGGCGTGGGACAGCTCCCGGCGTGGAAAGGGATTCTGGTCTGCACCGCAGCCGATGGCTGTCATGGCGATGACGCCCGGGAATCGCAGCTCCAGCTCCTTTTGGAAGCAGCCGGCCCAATCGGGGTGAATTTTGTTGATGGCAAGCGTGGTGCAATGGCATGCGTAACTGCTGTAAACCTAAAAACGGGAATGGAAGTCAGCGGGCATGGATGCCCTGCCGAGTGGCTGCTCGGGTGATCAAGGGGATGTTTGTGACGGGGGGATGATGCGGATTCATCCACTCAACAGGGTTCCGGCATC
>CANJVS010000419.1 GCA_947477755.1 Verrucomicrobiaceae bacterium
AGGAGCCGCGCGCCAGCGATGCCGTGCGCGTGATGCTCGACTGGCTGACGCAACATCATCTCGATTCCGGCACCGGCCTCTGGGGCACCTATGATCCAGCCACCGGTCCGGGTCTCTCCCGTGGCGTGATGGGCGCGTACCACTTCTGGCTGCTCTACTTTTATGACCGCGTTCCCGTGCCGCACGCGGAGGCCGCCATCGACCATGTGCTGAGAACTCAGGGCGGAAAGGACAACGGCTTCGGCCAGGGCGTTCATGGCCCGCGCAGCAGCGCCTGCGAGGACATCGACTCCATCGACCCGCTGGCGCGCCTCATTGAGATCAGCGGACGCCGCGATGACATCACACGTGCTCTTCAGCGAGCCGAGGATCATGTGTGGAAACATCAAAATGATGACGGTGGCTTCACCTGGATTCGTAGCACCAAATTTGAGTATGGGCATCCCCTGCTCAGTTCGCCCGTGGACGGCAGCGGCATGTTCCCGACGTGGTTCCGCACTTTGTCGCTCGCTTATCTGGGCAGCGCCCTGCCGTCATCCATCACAGGCTCTATCGACTGGCATTTCGCGAATTGCCCGGGCATCCAGTTCTTCCATGGCGCTTCAAGAAAGAGGTGAAGTCGCGCGTAGTGCTCCCGAACCACATGAAAAACATCCTCACGCTTCTCCTCAGCTTTGCCATGGCCGCCATCACTCACGCACAAACCATCAAACGCGGCATCCCCTATGTCGAAAACGGCCATGCACGCCATGTGCTCGACATCTACTCGCCTGCGAACGCAAAGAACCTGCCCGTGGTGTTCTGGATCCACGGCGGCGGCTGGACGAGCGGTGACAAGACGGACGTGAAGACCAAGCCGCAATGGTTCATGGACAAGGGATTTGTCTTTGTCTCCACCAACTACCGCCTCCTGCCGGACGTGGACATGGGCACCCTCATTCGTGATGTCGCCAAGGCCTATGGATGGATGGAGAAACACATCGCGGAGCATGGCGGTGATCCAAAGCGCGTGCTCGTCGGCGGCCATTCGGCAGGCGCGCAGCTCGCGGCCATCCTTTGCACGGACGACCGTTATTTGAAAGCGGAAGGCGCCTCCTTTGAAAGCCTCATCGGCTGCGTGCCGGTCGATGGCGACACCTATGATGTGCCTGCGATCATTGAGACTGCGGAGACGCGCCTGCGTGTGCATCATCTGCCTCCGCGCGTGAATGGCCATCGCGAAAAATTCGGCATCACCCCAGCCAATCACATCGACTTCTCCGCCGTCACCCATGTGGCGAAAGGCAAAGGCATCCCGCCCTTCCTCATTCTTCACGTCGCCAGTCATCCCGACACCAGCGCCCAGGCGCAGCGCTTGGCCATGGTGCTCAAAGAGGCTGGTGTGCCGGTGAAAACCTTCGGGGCCAAAGACACCAGCCATGTGAAACTCAACGACGACCTCGGCCTGCCGGAAGATCCCGCGACGAAGGCCCTGACTGAGTTTGTGGCTCAGGTGCTGAAGAAGTGACAGCCCGGCTCAAACGCCGTCGATGATCTTGTTGAGGCGGCTGGTGAATTCGGGCAGCGGCAGACCGTTGTCCTCGACGGTGATCCAGCCGTTGTAGCCCACGTCATCGAGCGCCTGGCGCATCTTCGGCCAGTCGATGCTGCCATCACGCGGATGCACAAACTTACCGCTGTGGTTGTCCGGCGCGAGCGCGTAGTCCTTGATGTGGATTTTTTGGATGAGGCTGCCGAGTGTGTGAATCCACTCATGCACGGGCACGATGTACTTCACATGATTGCCCACATCGTAATAGGCCTTCACGAACGGGTGATTGAAGGAGCCGACGAAGTTTTTGTAGAGGTCCGGGCGCACCCAGAGATTGTTCCAGACGTTCTCCAAACCAATGATCACATTGAGTTTTTCAGCCAGCGGGATGAGCTTCGTGACCTGCACCTTCGATCCATCGGTCGATTTGTTTTGCAGCGCGATGTAGCGCTCGAAAGGAGCGTTGTCGCCCTTCACCACGCGGCTGACGTGGCCCGTTTTCTCATCGAACTCGATGTCAAACGCCCACGGGTCGGGGATCTTCACCGTCGGGCCGCCGACGCGGCAGGGCACGAGCAGAATCGTCTCGGCACCCAGCCAGTTCGCCGTGCGCAGCGCCTTCTCGGTGAGCGCATAGCTTGACTCCACCTGCCCCGGATCATCGCTGTTAAACTCAGCCCAACCGCGCAGCACGGAGTGGACTTTCAAACCCGTGCTTTCGACCAGCTCGCGCGCCTTTTTGGCCTCCGTTTCGTCATCGAACAGATACGAAACCTCCACACCATCAAATCCCGCCTCCTTCAATTCACGCAGAGTCTTCTCCTCGGGTTTGCCGACGATTTTAGCCTTCTTGATCACCGTCTTGAAAGGCGCTGCGTTTGCGGGCGCAAGGAAAGACAGTGAGGCAGCGCCGGCAGCGGCGAGAAATTGGCGGCGATGGAGTGAGGATGCGGTTGGTTTCATCAGGGATGGGAAACGGACTCTGCGGCACCTTTGTTGCGGTGCCGGCAGTACTCCTCTGTCCGATCTAATCCAAAAGTTGTCTGCTTAACCACGCCAGCCTGATCAGACCGGTTGCCTGGCCAGTGATGGTGCACTGAAGGCCATGGCCGCGTTTCCGACCGGCCGGCACCCTAATGACAAACAGCCGGAAAGTGATCCACCGCGAGCGACGTGATGTTTGCTGCCATGATCCACTCACGCCGCCGCTTCCTCGCCAGCACCGCTGGCTGCCTGTTATTTCCTGGAATCAAAACAGCACGCGCCGCGCCTGCCATCGAGGGCATGACAGAGCATTTCCTGTATCGCAGCGGACCGGCGGACGGGCCCTACATTGACTCGCAGCGTGATCACAAGGCTTTCGCGTTTGGCGGCGGGAAGATCCTGCTCTCGGAGGATTGCGGGAAAACCTGGGCGCACAGCGCGGACTTTCCGGAAGCGGAGAATCTCACCTTCAGCGTCATCCTGAAAAATGGGAACCTCCTCTTCGCCACACGCGAGCGGCTGTTCCTGAGCACGGACAATCTGAAATCGCACCGCGAGATCATCGTCAAGAATCGCGATGGCAGCGACTACCGCCCGCACACGCCGGTGAAGGCGGATCAGCCGGGCTGGTACTTCCATTCGCTCGATGGCGAGCACTGCTTCGATGTGGAAGGCAGGGAAATGCTTGTGTGGGGAAACTACTGCAACGTGCTCGGCGGCCCGGTGCCGGTGAACATTTACTATTCCACCGACCATGGCGAGACCGTGAAGCTGGCGTATTCATTCGGACAGAATCCCAAGTTCCAGCAAAAAGGCGCGCCACCTGAGGCCCCATTGCTCGGCGATCCAAAGGGAGATCTCATCGCCCGCCACATTCACAACGTGTGCTACAACCCGGCCGAAAAAGCCTTCTACGCCTGCACCGGCGACATCGACCGTGGTGACGGCAAGGAAGTGCACTGGCTGCGCGGCACCTATGATGCAAAGGCGGACGCGTGGGACTGGAAGCGCCTCATCTCGGTGGATTCAAACTCACGTTTCAAATCAGGCGGGATGAATTTCATCGACGGCAAAATCTACTGGATCGCCGATGCAAACGGCCCGGCCATCCGCGAGCATGACCGCGGCATTTTCATGTGTGATCCAAAGGACTTCACTGACACATCAAAGCACACCAT
>CANJVS010000420.1 GCA_947477755.1 Verrucomicrobiaceae bacterium
CGCCACGAAGGATAAGTTCCGTGACTACCACCTCGTGCTCGAATTCAAATGGGGCACCAAAACCTGGGGCAAGCGTGAACACTCGGCGATGGACAACGGCATCCTCCTCCATGCCTACGGCCCGCACGGGGCCTACAGCGACACCTGGATGGCCAGCATCGAAGCCCAACTGATCGAGGGCGGCATCGGCGACATTCTTGTCCTTTCGCCAAAGCTTGCCGATGGCACCGAACTGACCACTTCGCTCTCATCCGAGTTCGCGCTTGATCGTGACAAGGAGAAAATCTGGAAGAAGGGGGAACCCCGCCAGACCGTGACCAAGGGACGCATCAACTGGCGCAACCGCGATGTCGATTGGGTCGATAAAAAAGGCTTCCGCGGTCGCGACGACGTCGAGTCGCCGTCCGGTGAGTGGAACCGTCTCGAAGTCATCGCCAAGGGTGACACACTGCAATACTTTGTTAACGGAGTGCTCATCAATGAGGCCTTTGATTGCAAACCCAGCGAAGGCAAGCTTCTCCTCCAGACTGAAGGCGCGGAGATGCTCGTGCGCCGTTATGAGCTTTATCCGCTCGGCACTTTCAAGGAGAAGTGGAGTGCCATTCAGGCCAGCGGTGGCAGCGACATTGGCGCGGTGCGCGATGGTCAGGACAAACCGCTCTCACCGGAGGAATCCATGAAGCGCATCCAGCTCGATGGAAACTATGAAGTGCAACTGGTCGCCGCTGAGCCGCTTGTGCTTGATCCAGTCGAGGCCACCTGGGATGCGCAGGGCCGGATGTATGTCGCCGACATGCGCGACTACCCGCTCGGTCCGCCAAACCCCGGTGATCCCTGGCTCTCACGCATCCAGTTGCTCACTGATGAAAATGGGGACGGACGCATGGACAAGGCTGTCACTTTTGCCGATCACATGGACAACGTGCAGGGACTCCTCCCATACAATGGCGGACTGATCGCCACCACCCGCTCGCAGGTTCTTTTTCTGAAGGACACCAATGGCGACGGCAAGGCTGATGAAATCAAACCGCTCATCAACGGCTTCAATCCCAAGCACGCTCAGCTCCAGGTCAGTGCCCCGCGTTGGGGAACCGACGGCTGTGTTCACTTCAACAACGGCCTTGATGCACGCGAGATCTATCCGGCCGACAAGCCAGCTGACATCGTCAACATCCCCGGCAGCAATTTCAAATGGGATCCCCGCACCGGCAAGATCACGCCCACCGGCGGCAAAGGCCAGTATGGCGGCGCGTTCGACGACTGGGGCCACCATTTCTACTGCTCGAACCGCAACCCCCTCATGTTCACCGTCATGCCTTACGAGGCCATGCTGCGCAATCCACATGCCGGCATCACACAGGTGCATGAGGACATCGCCACGCCCGGCGCTGAGACCCGCGTTTATCCGTTGCAAATCACCCACACCACCGCGGATGCCCACGCCGGCACCAACACCGCCTGCTCCGGCCTCGGCGTCTATCGCGGACAGCTCATGCCCGAACTGCGCAACAACGTCTTTGTTCCTGATCCCACGGGCCAGCTCGTCACTCGCTACAAAGTCGAGCCGAACGGAGCGAGCCTGAAAGCAACACGCACCGGCGACCGAACGGAGTTCTTCCGCAGTTCCGACGAATGGTGCCGCCCCGTCAACTTCACCACCGGTCCCGACGGAGCCATCTACATCTGCGACATCTACCGCCGCTGGATCGACCACGCCCGTTTCTTCCCCGAAGAGTTTGTTAAAACACATGACATGAGGCAGGGCGAAAACCATGGCCGCATCTGGCGTGTGGTGCCGAAGGGCACGAAGAAGTTGATCACCAAAACGCCGGGCAAATACCACGCCATTCCTGAAGTCGGATGGGGGAAAGTGCCCGCCGAGCATCCTGACCGCGCGCTCTTCCTGAAGGTGCCTGGCATCACCGATGCCAAAGAACTCGCAGAGATTCTAACCAAACATGCTGATGATTCCTGGATGTCGAAAATGGTCGCCTCAGTCGCCAGCAAGAAGATGGGGCACATCCTCAGTCTTCTCGGCGAAAGTTTCTTCAGCACCTTCTCCGAAGACCGCAGCAACACCGTGCGCAGCTTCGCCTCGGGCGCACTTGCTGATGCTGAAGCTGACGATGTGAAGGCTGCGCTCTCCCTTCTGCAAAAACAACCCGGCCAGCTCCTCTGGTGGAAGCCAGCATTGCTCCAAGGCCTTGCCCGTCTGCCGAAAGGTCACGAAGATGCCGCCAATGAAATCGCTGCGTTGCAGTCGAAGATAGACGCCATCATCGCCGACTCCAAAGCGCCACTCGATCAGCGCCTCGCCGTGCTGCCGCTGCTTTCTTCGCGGAAATGGGCTGCCGTCGAGCCGGTGATGAAAAACCTGCTCACCAGCAACCAACCCGCCGAACTCACCACCGCCGCTGTGGCCTTGCTGAGGAAATTCGCCGCCACCAGCACCTCGCCGCTCATCTATGAACTGCTGCCGAAAGCCGGTCCTGCTCTGAAACGCGATCTGGCTGCCATTCTCACCGCGAACCCAACCACCGCACTTGAACTCTTCAAGCGCATGGAGAAGGGCGAGTTCCCCACCGCCTGGGTCGATGTCGAAAAACGCTGGAGCTATCAGCGTGGCAAAGGTGAGATGGCCGAACTCGCGAAGAAACTCTTTGGCGAAGCCAGCAGCGACCGCGCCGCCGTCGTCAAAAAATACATGGCTGCCACCACCATGCACGGCGACTCCAAAAAGGGGCAGCAGGTTTTCGCGACCATCTGCATCACCTGCCACAAGCACGGCACCATGGGTGTCGATGTCGGCCCGCCGCTCTCCGACGTGAAAGTGAAGCCACCGGAAGGGTTGCTCTCCGACATCCTTGATCCTAATCGCATGTTCGAAGCCCGGTGGAGCGCCTATCAGATTGATACCAAAGATGGGCGCAGTCTCAGTGGCCTTATTCAGGCCGAAACCGCTGACACCGTTGTCCTCGCCATGATGGGCGGAGCCAAGGAAACCCTTCAGCGCAGTGCCATCAAGGACATGAAATCCCTCGACCGCACCCTCATGCCCGTCGGCCTCGAAGCCGCGATCACGAAGGAGCAGATGGCCGACCTGCTGGCATTCCTGCTCGGAAAGTAATTCCTTTTCACATCCCTGCTGGCGGATTTTTTATGCATGACTAGAGTGGGAGGCACGTTGCTCTTATTGTCATGTCCACCCCCCTGGAAGTTCCCCCACCAGCCAACGAAAAAAAGGTCGAGCAGACCGAGGCTGGAAACTATTTCGTTTCGAATTACCCGCCGTTTTCCTTTTGGAAACCGGATCAGGTGCCCGTCGTCGAGGCCGTGCTGCAAACGACCGCTCCCGCCGACACTCCGTTGGGTGTGTATTTCCACATCCCTTTCTGCCGGAAGCGCTGCCACTTCTGTTACTTCAAGGTCTACACCGACAAGAACGCGAGTGAGATCAAGGCCTACATCGATGCGGGCATGCGCGAGATGGAGAGCTTTGCCAGGCAGCCTTACCTGGCGGGTCGTAAGGCGCATTTCGTCTATTTTGGCGGTGGGACTCCGAGCTATCTGAGTGTGCCGCAGCTCAAGGATCTGACGAGCCGGATGAAGGATCTCGTGAGCTGGGATGGCGCGGCAGAGGTCGCCTTTGAAGCCGAGCCGGGCACGCTGAATGAGACAAAGCTCAC
>CANJVS010000421.1 GCA_947477755.1 Verrucomicrobiaceae bacterium
ACGCGGATCTCTTCGACACGTCCCACCGGGACACCTGCGACGACGACATTGCTGCCGGTATTCAGTCCGCTGGTATTGGTGAAGCGGGCCTCCAGCATGTAAGTGTCACCACCCAATAAAGAGCCCGCGCCGAGCTTCAGGGTGAGGTAGGCCACGGCCGCAAGTCCGATGAGGACAAAGACGCCGACGAGGAATTCCAGCTTGGTTTGTTTCATGAGATGGGTCAGTCTTCAGATTGAATGTCAGCCCCGCTGCGCAGGGAGGCCAGAGTGGCACCAAGAGCGGCGGCACTGTCACGGAAACTTGTCACAACAGGATCCGTGGAGCTGGTGAACTCCGCCGGTGTTCCCTGAAAATGCATGACGCCTTTGTCCAGCAGCGCCACGCGGTCACTCGCCACCAGCGCCTCGGTGACATCGTGAGTGACGATCACTGCGGTGAAACCAAACTGGCGCTGATACTTGGCGATCATCGTGAAGACCGCATTGCGACGCAGCGGATCGAGCCCCGCCGTGGGCTCGTCAAAAAGCACCAGTTCCGGCTGGGTGACGATGGCGCGTGCCAGGGCAAGCCGCTTTTGCATCCCCCCCGAAAGCTGTCCGGGATATTGGTCTGCGTGCTGTTCCAGCTCAATCTGGCGCAGGGCTTCAAGACTGCGCTTGCGGATGTCACTCTCGGAAAGATCCGTCGTCTGCTCCAGCGGCAGGGCCACATTTTCCAGGGCTGTCAGCGAGTCAAACAGGGCGTTGCTTTGAAACAGGAAACCGCACCGGCGGTGGAATTCGGCACGGGCACGCGGCTCGTCGACGTCGAGAGCGCGGCCATCAAATCGAATGGTGCCTTGATCCGGATGCACAATGCCGGCCAGGCATTTGAGAAAGACCGATTTCCCCGTGCCACTTCGACCCAGCACGGTGACGACACTGCCACGCGGCACTTCCAGATCCACGCCGGAGAGCACCACATTATCGCCGAAGCGTTTGTACACGCCCTGCACCTGAAGCAGCGGAGTCTGTGGGTCGGCAGGCATCAGACGAGAAAGGAGGTGATGACGTAATCCGCCGTCAGCACCAGGATGCTGGACTGCACCACGGCGCGGGTAGTCGAGGCACTCACCCCGCGCGCACCGGAGGCCGAGCGATTGCGATGCGAGTTAAATCCATGGTAGCAGCACAGGGCGATGGTCAGCAGGCC
Source organism: Verrucomicrobiaceae bacterium (assembly GCA_947477755.1). Taxonomy (GTDB): domain Bacteria; phylum Verrucomicrobiota; class Verrucomicrobiia; order Verrucomicrobiales; family Verrucomicrobiaceae; genus Prosthecobacter. Next base: position 1,195 of record CANJVS010000421.1, read on the forward strand.
AAAGGTCGCCGCCTTGATAAAGCACTCGCGCACGTCTTCCGAGCCGACCGCCCTTTCCACCGCCGACCAGTAAACCCCGGGCTGCAAGCCCAGAAGCAGCGAGCCCGAGAGACTGCCACCCCAGAGACCGATGGTGACAAACAACGCCGTCTGCATGGGATAAATCATCAGCGCCGCCAGCAGGCGCGGGGTAACCAGATACCCAAGACTGTTCACCCCCATCGTATCGAGCGCCGCGATCTGCTCAGAGTTCCGCTGAATCCCCAGTTCCGCCGCCAGCGCCGATCCCGCCTGCCCCACCAGCATCAGCGCCGCCAGCACCGGCCCCAGCTCACGCACCAGACTCAGTGAAACCAGCGCACCGAGCAGACTCTCGGAGCCAAAACGACTCAGCACGTAGTAACCCTGCAGGCCGAGCACCAATCCGGTGAACATGCCCACGATCAGAATCACCGGCAGACAACGCACGCCCTGCTCAAAGGCCGCCCGCACCACCCGCCGCAGCAACCGGCGCGACCCAAGCACGGCTTGAAACGACCTCGCCGTGAAGACAGCAAAGTCCCCAAGTCCGTGGACAAGGGCGAGCGTGTGTCTGCCAATAGAACTGACCATGATGAAAAAGGAGCGCTGTCATAATAGAGAACCCGACATCATGCAATGACACAACTCCACCGTGTTCTGGGCGTCCAAGCCCACCCAGAAATCCCCGCCAGGGTGGAGTTGATGGGGGTTGAAGGCCGTGCGCGCTCAAAATCCGTGATTGCAAAAGGCCATCTTATGCCCAAGAATGGCTCCCCCTGAGACTTTGTTGAAAATCAACATGCCTTAATGTATGACAACCAAAGCGATCACTTGCCTCTTCTCCGCTGCCGCATTGTTGCTCAGTTCCTGCGCCAGTTCGTCGACAGGTCGCAAGGTGGTTTCAAATCAGGGCACGCGCATCACTTCCGTCCGCACGACGGCCTACACGCACAGTGAATCGGATCATATCATTTACGGCGCACGCACCGCCGTCGGCACGCAGTTGAAGTTCGGTGGTGTCCGCAGTGCTGCGGCAGACTGGTCGGTCTTTCCCATGGGCACGATTTTCCAGATCGAAGGCACACCCCATATTTATCAGGTGGACGATTACGGCTCGGCGCTCGTCGGCACGAACACGATCGACATCTACCAACCGACCAAGGAACACATGAAAGCCTGGGGAGTGCGCAGCGTGAATATCCGGGTTCTTAAATGGGGCTCGTTTTCAAGAGGCGTCGCCATCATGAAAGAGCGCCAAAAATACGACCACGTCCGCTCCATGGTCAATCGCATCCAGCGCAGCTAGTCCCCTGCCCCGTGACCAAGACCGAGCGTGCCAGCCATGTCCTCCAGCGACTGGCGGAGCTTTATCCAGACCCGCCTGTCCCGCTGGATCACTCGGACCCCTTCACCCTGCTGATCGCTGTCCTGCTCTCAGCCCAATGCACCGATGTGCGGGTGAATCAGATCACGCCGCGCCTGTTTGGAGAACTCGGCAGGACACCGCAAGCCCTGGCCGCGCAGCCGGTGGCAAAGATTGAAGCCATCGTCAAACCCTGCGGCCTCGGCCCGCAAAAAGCCAAAGCGATCCAGAAACTCTCCCAGATCCTGATCGACGAGCATGGCGGTCAGGTGCCGTGTGATCTCGATGCCCTCGAGCGACTTCCCGGAGTCGGCCACAAAACGGCCCAGGTGGTGATGGCACAGTCTTTCGGTGTCCCCTCCTTTCCCGTGGACACCCACATCCACCGCCTGGCCCAGCGCTGGAAGCTGACGGATGGCAAAAACGTCACCCAGACCGAGCGCGACCTGAAGCGCCTCTTCCCCGAGACCGCCTGGAACAAGCTGCACCTTCAGATCATCTTTTACGGACGCGAATTCTGTTCCGCCCGCGGCTGTGACGGCACCGCCTGCGAAATCTGCACCACCCTCTTTCCAGAGCGCAAACGAGCCCTGAAGACGAAGAAGGCATAGCGTTCAGCATCGTCTTGTTCATGAATCCCAGTTGAGTTTATCGCCCACCCGACTAGCAGAGACACCCGCTCTCGCGCTCCACCTCTCCGCCCTCCCCCCATGCCCACCGAATCCGACATCCGCTCCGCCCTCGCCCAGGTTCGTTACCCTGGCTTCAGCCGTGACATCATCTCCTTCGGGTTGGTGAAAAACATCACGATCGACGGCGGCAAAGTGACCGTGGACATCTCGGTCGCCACACGTGATCCGAACATCCCGCGCCTCATCCATGAACAGGCGGAAGATCTTCTCACCAAGGTCGCGGGTGTCACCGAGGCCAAGCTCAACTTCGACATCAAAGAACCGCCAAACGCCGCACCCGCAGCCAACAAGCTGCCCACCTCCAGCATCCCCGGAGTCAAGCGCATCATCGCCGTGGCTTCAGGCAAAGGTGGCGTGGGCAAAAGCACCGTCGCTTCCAATCTGGCCGTGGCCCTGAGCAAGACC
>CANJVS010000422.1 GCA_947477755.1 Verrucomicrobiaceae bacterium
AGGCCGTAACCTTTGTGCGCGCCGAAAGGCAGCAGCCAGGCGGCTTCATTGGCATCGGTGGTTGGTTTACCGGCGGCATCCACGGCAGCGCCGGGAGGCAATGGCTTGCCTTCACGCTTCAGAACCTGTACGCGGCCCATGGCCACGGTGGACGTGGCCCAGTCGATCACGATCGGGAAGCCGCAGGCGTCCTGCGTTGGCAGGCCCCAGGAGTGAGGATTGGTGCCGAGCACCGGGAATTTGCCGCCAAAAGGCACCACCTCACCGAGCGTGGAAGTGCAGTTGGTGTAGGCGATGTAGCCTTTCTTTGCGGCATCCATGACGTAACCGCCGCCCCAGAGATAATGGAAAGCATTGTCCACGCTCACCTGGCCGATGCCGTATTTGTCGGCCATTTCCATGCAGCGCTCCATGGCGCGGAACGCCACGCTCTGGCCGAGTTTCAGGTTGCCATCCCAGGCTTCGCTGGCGGCAAATTTTTTATCGACCACCTTGATCTCCGCGCCCGGCTTGCAGCCACCGGACGCACTGCCAAAGAGATGATCCAGGTGCAACGCCTTGATGGCATTGTGAGTGCGGATGCCGTGCGCGCTGGACATCTCGCAGAAGCGGGCTCCATCCTCCGCTTCGGCGGCAGTGTAGCCGCGGTGCCGGTAAGCGGCGCGGACGAGTTCGTTGTGGGCGGCGGTGGGGACGATGTGGTAGCTGGTGGCCATGGCGGTAGAGGCCGCTTGATTGACGCAGGATGGGCCGGAATGCCAGCAGGAAGTTTGATGGAAACCACGGTTCCCATGCCCTCACTCCATCTCACCCGGAAGCGGACGCGGGATGTCTTTGGCGGCTGGATGCTGATCTTTGCGGCCGTGAATGCAGAAGGCAGTCCATTCAGCAAGGCGGCGACCGAGGAGTCGGCAGGCGGCCTGGGCATCCGGCTCACGCGGGGCTTTGGAGGTGACGGCACCGTAGTGGAGTGTGAGGTGCTTGCTCGCGTAGTCGGTGACTCCGAAAACGAGGAAACCGAAATTCATGAGCACGGTGAGGAGCGACTGACAGGCAAGCTCCATGCCGCCGCCCCATCCACCGGCACTGCTGAATGCACAGGCGATTTTACCATCCACCTGCATCCAGTGATCGAACATGGTTTCATCCCAGAAGCGCTTCATCTTCCATGAGAGAATCCCCATGTTGGTGGGACTCCCGACGGCAATTCCGTCACACCAGATGACATCGCCTGCGGTTGCCTCGCCAATGTGGAGGATACGCACCTCGGTATCAGGAACCTGTCCGGCTCCCTCGGCGACAAGGGCGGCCATTTGGGCGACGTTGCCGCTTTGGGAATCATAGAGAACGAGGATTTTGTTCATCGTTCATGCATGGATGAAAACGATCCTAGGTGCCAGCATGAACTTCAAGCAGTCAGGGAGTGGTCACCAGCACGCAGCGGAAGCCGTCATTCCGCCAGCGTCGATCGGATGTCTGGGGCGCGCGATAGGATGACAGCAACGGCTCGCGGGCGCTGCTGCCCCATGAGCCGCCCCGGAAAAGGTGCTGCTTCTTTTCCGCATTGAACCAGTCTTCACACCATTCCCACACATTTCCGCCGAGGTCGTAGATGCCGAGTTTGTTAGGCGGAAAGCTCATCACCGGCGCGGTCACGGCAAAGCCGTCGGAATAACCGGTGATTGTTTTTTCTGTTGGAAACAGTTTTTTACAGTCTTCATCGGTGTAGTTTCCTGAGCCTTTGGAAGGTGGCCACTGGTGCCCCCATGGGTATTCGTCCCTGATCTTCGCACTCAGGCTTTCCGGGGTTGTGCCAGAGGTGCTTTCCCGTTCGCCAATCCCCACGGCGAGGCTCCATTCGTGGTCCGTTGGCAGGCGGTAGACGCGGCCTTCTTTTCTGCCCAGCCAGTCGCAAAATGCCCTGGCATCATCCCAACTCACGTTCACTGCGGGATGATCACTGCCGGTGCCGACGGCCTGTCCTTCATGGATCACATTTTTCCAGGATGGCTCAACGCTGGCGTTTGTGGCGGCATAGGCGGCGTAGTCACTGCGGCGGGTTTCATGGATGCACATGAGAACCCGGGTTCCAGGCACAGGCACAAATTTCATGCCCAGGCTGTTCGTCAGCGGGTTCTCTCTGGTGATCGGGAGCGGGGCCGGATGCTTCGGCAAGGCACCGGACACATGCTCGAAATCAAAGTCCTTCAAGGCCTCCGCCGCCAGGGTTGCGAGGCGGTGATGCAGGCGATAGGTGGCCAGCGGTGGCTCTCCGTCATTGGTTCCGCGGTAGCGGTTGCACAGAAAGACGATGAACGTCCGCGAGAATGGATCAATCCATAGAGCCTGTCCGGTCCAGCCCGCATGGCCGTAGCCGCCGACAGGAAACAGGGCTCCGCGCATGAGGGTGTAATCGTGCGGCGGAGTGCGATACGGCGTATCAATGTCCCAGCCCAATCCGCGCCGCACGGGGAGGTTGCCAGCGTCTCGAAAAAGAAGACCCGGAGGGCTCTGCACGCTGGTCATGCGGCGGATGGTTTCAGGCTTGAAGACACGTGCGCCATCGAGTTCACCCAGGTTCAACATCATGCGCGCAAATTTGGCCAGATCTGGCGCGGTGGTGAAGAGTGAGGCGTGTCCGGCCACGCCGCCCATCAGCCGGGCCATCGTGTCATCCACCAGACCGCGCTGCGGCGCACTGGTCGGGGCCACGCGCCACAAGTGATCCGCCAAAGGACGGAACACGCTGTCCGTCATGCGCAGTGGGCGGTAGATCTCATTCGTGCAGAACTCATCCAATGTGCGGCCCGTCGCCTGCTCGATGACAACGCCAAGCAACATTGAGCCGAGACTGCTGTAGGCGTAAGCGGACCCCGGTTCAAACAGTGGCTTTTCGCGAAGAGCCAGAGTGATCGCTTCCTCCCGTGTGGCAAAGGGTTGAGTCTTTGCATTCAGTTGCAGTTTCAAACCGGAGCTGTGCAGCAGCAGATGCCGGATGGTGATCTTCTCCCGGCCATCTCCCGTAAAGGCTGGCAAATGCCTGGCCACAGGATCATCAAGGCCAATAAGACCGCGCTCCATCACCAGCATGGCCGCACTTGCCACAGTGACCACCTTGGTGATGGAGGCCACATCAAACAACGTGTCCTCGGTCATCGGCTCAGGTGTGGGAGATAATGCGCGCCGGCCATAAGCCTTGTGATAGGCCACGCCTTCGTGCTCGATCCAAAGCGTTGCGCCGACGAGCTTGGATTCCGCGATCGCCGTCTCAATCACGGCATCGATCGCAGCGAGCTTTTCAGAGTGAAATCCATCCCGGGCACTGGCATGAATCGAACCGCCGAGGCAAAGAAAGACGCTAAGATAGCTGGAGATGAGTGTTCGGATCACGGCGTGTGGAGGGGAGTAATCGCCCTGAATGAATACGGTCTGTCATGCCGGATGCATGGATTCAGGCTGGATGGACTCATGATCAGGGGCGCCACTGCCGGAACAAAAAGCTTGGCAACATGAAGCATGGCGGCATCCTCTGCGGTCTTTCAAAGCGCAGGATATTTTTGAGCCCGCGGTCCATGCATGCAAGCTGTCAGCACCACTTCGGATGAATTCCGGTTTGGCATCAATCAACCTTTGTTAGCCGGTCACCATCAATCACCCCATGGAAGAGATCA
>CANJVS010000423.1 GCA_947477755.1 Verrucomicrobiaceae bacterium
CCAGCAAGGACAACAAGGCCAGCAACAGCTGCAACCGCCCGGACTCGGCCAAATGGGACAGCAGGGCCAACAACAAATGCTTCAACAAAACCCGGTGCCCGGAACCGGCAAACAACAGCAGATGATGATGGCCCAAGGTCAACCGGGACAGCAGGGCAAGCCGGATCAGGGACAGCCCATGCTCATGGCACCCGTGCCGGGTCAAAAACCCGGTGAGAAACCGGACGCCTTCATGCTCGGCCCGCCCGGAGCCAATCAGGGAGACGGCCCCATGATGATGCTCAGCACACCTGGTGGTTTGCAGGCGGGTGTTGGCAAAGCAGAACTCAATGCCGCCCCCACCTCAAAGCAGGACACCGCCAATCAGGCCGTCGTCGCCGCACAGCAAAACAACGAAGGCCAGTCAAGTGTTCGCACCATCGAGGGTGGTGTTCGCAAAGAACAGGCTGCTCGCACCGCCAGCCAGATCGCCAGTGAAGCCATCGCGGCCGAAGAAGAAGCCCTCGACGAAGCCGCCCTTCCTCCAGCCCGTCGCGAGCAGGTCCGCCGCTACTTCACTGAATTGCGGAAGCGTCTCGCGAAGTAGCAATGCCGGAACACGCCCGTGAGAGATCGCCGGCATTGTCGCGTTCAATGCGCTGCATGTACTCACCTGATTTCCTTCACCTCAACCGCCGCGAATTGTTCCGGCGCAGCGGCCTCGGACTTGGCTCGGCGGCACTGGGGTCGTTGCTGGCATGTGATCTGCCGGCCATCGGTGCGGAAGCTGCCATCCGTCCGGGCCCGCATTTTGCACCGAAGGCCAAACATGTGATCTACCTGCACATGATCGGTGCCCCTTCGCACCTGGATCTGCTGGATTACAAGCCGGCACTGCAAAAGCATGACGGTCAGAAGTGCCCGGACGAGTTGCTGAAAGGCAAGCGATTCGCCTTCATCGGTGGCGAAATGACGCTCGCCGGCTCAGCCTACAAATTTGCCAGGCACGGTCGCAGTGGTGCGGAAATGTCGGAACTACTGCCGCATCTGGCAACCGTGGCCGATGACATTTGCATCCTGAAAGGCCTGCACACCAACGAGATCAATCACGCTCCTGCGCAGATGTTTCTTCACACAGGTTTCGGTCAGGGCGGACGGCCGAGCATGGGCTCGTGGGTGACATACGGCCTGGGCAGTGAGAACCGTGATCTGCCAAGCTATGTGGTGCTTTTGTCCGGCCCGCCCGGCGGTGCCGGCACGGCTCTCTGGAGCACCGGATTCCTGCCGAGCGTGTATCAGGGCGTGCAGTTCCGCGGCAGTGGAGACCCGGTGCTTTTTCTGAGCAATCCCGCCGGCCAGGGCCGTGAAGACCGCCGTCGGGTGCTCGATGCCGTGAGGGCGATCAATGAACAGAACCTCGGCATCGTCGGAGATCCTGAAATCGCCACGCGCATCAGCCAGTATGAAATGGCCTTTCGAATGCAGGCCAGCGTGCCCGAATTGATGGACATCAAGGAGGAGTCCCCGGCCACACTGAAAATGTATGGCGCCACTCCAGGCAAGGCGTCCTTTGCCAACAACTGTTTGTTAGCGCGCCGCCTCATCGAGCGGGGCACGCGAATGGTGCAACTCTATGACTCCGACTGGGATCATCACGGTGCCCTCGACAAACGCCTGCGTGAAAAAACCAGGGACGTGGATCAGGGCATGGCCGCACTCGTGCGCGACCTGAAGCAGCGCGGTCTGCTTGATGAAACCCTGATCATCTGGGGCGGTGAATTTGGACGAACACCCCTGCGACAGGGTGCTGATGGCAACGGCGCCAGGACCGCTGCAGGCCGTGATCATCACAAGGATGCCTACACCATGTGGATGGCCGGAGGCGGCGTGAAAGCCGGCATCACCCATGGCAAGACCGATGAGTTTGGCTTCAATGTGATCGAAGGCGGGGTGCATACTCATGATCTCAATGCCACCGTCCTGCACCTGCTTGGACTCGATCACGAACGACTCACCTTCCGCTATCAGGGACGCGATTTCCGCCTCACGGATGTGCATGGCGAGATCGTGAAATCGATCCTGGCGTGATCACGGTTTCACCGTCAGCCAAATCTGGGATGAGCCATCCAGCAGGGACGTTCCCCGCAGACTCTCACCGCGAAGCGGTCCTTTGGCTGTCTGCATGCCTGCGGCCTCAGCCTTGGTCCAGACACCTATCTGGATAGCCTGACCGCCAGGCGGGGCATTTGACGCCGCTTGGAGCTTGATCTCCACCTCACCACCCTTTTCAGGCACTGGCACTTCGGCGGCATGAACGCCAGGAGGCAGGTTCGCCACACGCACGACCAGAGGTTCTTTAAAACCGTTGAGCAGCTTCACGGTGGTTTTCACACTCACCGTTTTACCAAGGCTGAGCGTGACCGGTTTGGCATCAGCCAAGGTTGCTTCATAGGCCGGGACCGGCGGCATGATTTCCAGAACGTATGCCTTGTCGCCTCCACCCTGATGGAACAGATCTTCGACGATGACCTGATGCAGACCATCCACTGCCGCGGTCCACACGGCCACAGGATCTGGCATCTGCTCGCTTTGATCATCGGCACTGGTGATGAGTTTTCCATCAGGGCCTTCAATCTTCAACAATGCATCCAGCGGCAGGCCAAGACGCTTGGAAAGCACGCGCGACTGAAGTTTGTCGCCCTTCTTCATCATGATGGCAAAGCGATCCACATCGGCTTTATCGCTGATGCGCCCGCCGATGGCACCAGCCTGCACCGGCGTGGCCTGCTCCTTCGCATTGTTCGGCTCCTTCTCGATCAATGCCGGCTTGGCGGCGATCAGCGCCTGCAAGGGCAGGAGGAATCCGGGAGGCGTGACCAGGCTGACATCTCCATCACGCCGGATTTGCGCGGCATCGAACGTGTGTTTGAGCTTTTTTGGATCAAGGTTATGCCCAATCAGTTCCACTTCGGTTTTGCCGGTCACGGCGACGGCTGATGGATAGATTTGAGTCACCGCCGGACCATTCGTGAGGTGCAGGCGGTAAATCATCGAGGCACTGCCGGCGAAGCGAACATCAGCCAGGGGCGGATGGGCGAAACCGGCAAGTTGCACTGTGTAGACTCCGGCTTTGACAGCCTTGAAAACAATGATGGGATCGAAATTGCGCGAGTCACTCGCCGTATGCACACGGACCCCCTGGTCATCCACCACATGGGCGATCATATCCACGCCGGAGCCGATGCTGTACGCCTCCACCATGCCGACCAGTGTTTGTCCCGCAGTCAGCTTCACGGTGTATCCATCCATGTCGCCGCCCTTATCGAGACGGGCATTCACACAAACAGGCAGTTTGTCCATGGGCTGGCCTTTGCCAACCTCATCGTTAGGCTCGATTTCCGTGATCTCCGTAAACGCACCCACGCTGAACCAGCGCGGTTCAGAGGCACCGTCAGCATTGCTGGCATGGACGAGATACAGCCCGGGCCTAGCCTCCGAAGTGATCGTCGTCTGCCATTCGCGCTTCTTGCCATTGGGCACAAAATAAACACCGGGAGCATCTGTCCACAAATGCGCATCCGCCTCAATCTTGCCACTCGCGCTCAGCACGAAGCTGGACCCGATCTGACCGCCTGCGGGAAACAGCGATTCGAGCTTGGGCACCTCCGCCACAGCCGCCTGAGCCAGCAGG
>CANJVS010000424.1 GCA_947477755.1 Verrucomicrobiaceae bacterium
CAAGATTTTCTCGACAGTTTCGTCTCCCGCTACGTTCTTAGCTTCCCCATGAAGTACCTGTTCAGCGCCGCTCTCTGCTTTCTCTCCCTCAATCTTTCCCACGCTCAATGGCCCCAGGATGCCAGCGATTTGAAGGCCGACCCCAAGGCCCGCTTCGGCACGCTTGAGAATGGCTTGAAGTACCTCATCCTGCCGAACGCGGAGCCTCCCGGCCGCGCGAGCATCCGCATCTACATGGATGTGGGCTCGCTGATGGAAGAGGATGATCAGCAGGGCATGGCGCATTATTTGGAGCACATGGCCTTCAACGGCAGCCGGCACTTCCCGGGCGGTGAGATGGTGGAATACTTCCAGCGTCTCGGCATGGGTTTCGGAGCTGACACGAATGCACACACCTCCTTCAAGGAAACGGTGTACATGCTGGAACTGCCCAAGGTGGATTCGAAGCTGATCTCCGAGGGCATGCAGCTCTTCCGCGATTACCTCGATGGCATGGCGCTCGGTGAAAAGGAGATCGACAAAGAGCGCGGCATCATCCTCAGCGAGAAACTGAGCCGAGACTCCATCGAGTACCGCACGATGCTGGAAGGCTACAAGTTTGCCATGCCTGACTCGCTGCTGCCAAAGCGTCTGCCCATTGGCACGGAGCAAACGATCAAGACGATGAAGCGCCCGCGCTTCGCCGAGTTTTACAAGAAGTGGTACACCACGAAGCGCGCCACGATCGTGGCGGTGGGTGACTTCAAGGATGTCGCCTCTGTGAAGGCGGAGATCGAAAAAAACTTCGCTGATGCCAAAGCTCCCGCGGCCGACACTCCGGATCCAAGTTTTGGCAAAATCACCACGGGCCGTGGCATCATCGCCAAGCTGCACACGGAGACGGAAGCCAAAGCGGTGGATATCAGCATCGAGATGCTGCGCCCTGCCAAAAACAAGGCGGACACAGCCGCGAATCGCCGTGAAAAAATGGTGCGTGATCTTGCCGACGCGATGCTGAACATGCGACTCTCCGAACTGGCCAAGGCCGAAAAGGCACCCATCCTCAGCAGCGAGTCCTATTGCTATGAGTATCTCGAGTTTGTTGAAGTCACCGGCATCATGGCCCAGTGCCCGCCGGATCAGTGGGAGCGCGCATTGACACTGCTGGAAACCGAAGTGCGCCGCGCGGTGCAGCATGGTTTCACTGACGCTGAGTTTGAAGAAGCCAAAGCCACGCTGCTTAAATCTGTCGAGCTGCGTGCCGCTCAGGCGGATACTCGCAAGTCCCGCGATCTCGCCAGCGGGCTGGTCAGCGTTCTTGCTGCGCACAAGTTGATCACGCATCCGAGTGCTGATCTCGTGCGTGTGAAAGCCGCACTGGCGGGCTTGAAAAAGGAAGAGTGCCACACGGCCTTTGTCGGCACTTGGAAGGGCGAGGACATTCAGATTTTTGTCGGCGGCAATCTGAAGCTTGAAGGTGATGCATCGGCCAAAATCATCGCCAAATACCGCGACAGCCAGAAGCAGCCGGTCGCCGCACCCGCGAAGAAAGAGACGGCCGCCTTTGCCTACACCGACTTTGGCCCGGCAGGCAAGATCACCGCTCACACGGGAGTGCAGGAGCTGGAGATCACCCAGGCCGTGTTTGCCAACCACGTGCACCTGAACATCAAGCCCACGCCCTTTGAAAAAGGCACCGTGCGTGTCGCCATCAATTTCGGCGGTGGCAAGCTCACGGCTCCGCTGGACAAGCCCGGCCTCATTCCCTTTGCCCAGAGCACCTTCATTCCTGGCGGCTTGAAGGCGCACAGTGCTGATGAACTGCGCCAGTTGTTTGCCGGCAAGACGGTGGGTATGGATTTTGTCGTCGGTGACGAGGCCTTCATGTTGAGCGGTCGCACCACGCCGGCTGATCTCGAAGCGCAGTTGCAGTTGCTCACCGCTTTCCTCACTGCGCCGGGCTACCGCGAAGAATCCGAGCGCCAGTTCCGCAAAAATCTTGACCCGATGTATGTCGAGCTTGCGCACACCGCCGAGGGCATCATGGCGGACAAGGTCGTCGCCTTCATGCACAGCGATGATTCACGTTTTGGTTTTCCGGCGAATGAGGTGATGCAGAAGCGCACTCTCGCTGAGTTGGCTGCTTGGCTGAAAGCACCGCTGGCTGAAGGCTACCTCGAAGTCTCGATCGTGGGTGATGTGGAGGTGCTAGCTGTGATGCAAGCCGTGGCCAAGACGCTCGGCGCACTGCCCGCCCGCGCCGTCGTGAAGCCCGTGTATGCCAAAGAGCGCAACGTGCCATTCCCGAAAGGCCCGAGCACCAAGGACATCTCCTTCAGCACCGAGATCCCGAAGGCCATCTCGGCGCTTTACTGGCCGACCGGTGATATGCTCGACATCAAGCGCACACGCCGCCTGAGCCTGCTCGGCGCCATCCTTGATGATCGTCTGCGCCTGAAAGTGCGCGAGGAACTCGGAGAGACCTACAGCCCGGCCTGCTACCATGTCGCGAGTGACACCTTCACGGATTACGGCTACATGACCGCCATGATCGAGTGCAAGCCCGAGCAGGCGGCCCCGATCACCACGCTGGTCACCAAAATTGCTGACGAACTCGCCGCCGGACCGATCTCGGATGACGAATTAGAGCGTGCCAGAAAACCCCTCCTGACACAGCTCGAACAGATGCGCCGTGACAACCGTTACTGGTCGCAGAATGTCGTGCGCAATTGCCAGGAGCACCCCGAACGCATCGGTTGGGCCAAGAGTCTGTTGAGCGACTTCCAGGGCATCACCAAGGAAGAGGTTCAGGCGCTGGCGAAACAATTCCTGGGCAAGGGGCGTGCGGTGGCGGTGAAGGTGCTGCCGAACAAAAAGTCCTGATCCAAGAGAATGATGAGCATTCACCTTTTTGGGTGAATGCTCATAGATCACGTCCTTCTCAGTCAATCACTCTGAATCCTGTTTTCCGGATCAAGGGTTGACGCTTCGTGGAGGCCATTCCAGTCTCCGTGCCCTATGCGCTTCGCAATCTGCAACGAGACTTACCAGAACTGGCCCTTTGAAAAAGTGTGTGAAGATGCCGCTGCGGCGGGTTATCAGGCTCTGGAGCTGGCACCGTTTACTTTGAAGGATGATCCGCGTGACCTCACGGAGGCTGATGCGCTGCGGCTGAGCCAGATCGCCTCATCGTTCGGCCTGGAGATTCTGGGATTGCACTGGCTGCTGACAAAACCAACCTGGTTTCACATCACGGCACCGGACGCACTGCAGCGAAAAGAGACGGCGAAATTTGGCCGGCATCTGGCCCGCTTCTGCGCGATGACCGGTGGTCGCATCATGGTCTGGGGAAGTCCAAAGGCGCGCAACACGCTGCCTGAGTGGGAGTATGAAGACGCGTTCAAACGCGCGGCCGACTCGGTGCGCGAAGTCGCGGAGGAGGCCGGCAAATACGGTGTCGTGATCGCCATGGAGCCACTGGGCAGGAAGGAGACAAACTTTCTCAACACAGCGGAGGAAACCATCCGCCTGTGCAAGCTGGTGGATCATCCGAGCTGCAAGCTGCATCTCGATGTGAAGGCCATGAGCGATGAGTCCAAGTCCATCCCGGACATCATTCGTGACAGCAAAGACTGGTTCGTGCATTTCCACGTCAATGACCCGAACCTTCTCGGCCCGGGCATGGGTGAG
>CANJVS010000425.1 GCA_947477755.1 Verrucomicrobiaceae bacterium
CTCGCTGGCATCAAGCAGCAGCAACGTGTGGCCGGTGGGCGCGGTGTCGAGCACGACGAAGCGATTTGCACCCTTTCCAACTTCACGGGCAATAGCACGGAACACGGCGATCTCCTCGGTGCAGGGTGAACGCAGATCTTCTTCAAGCAATGCGCGGCCCGCCTCATCCATGGTGGCACCTTGAGCAAGCATGACTTCACCCTGATACGCAGCCGTTTCCGCGGCGGGATCAATTTTGCTGAGCGTGAGTCCTTCCACCTTGCCATGCAGTGTCTGTGCCACATGCGCAGCGGGATCGGTCGTGCTCAGATGCACGGAATGACCACGACGCGCGAGCATGACGGCGATGGCGGCAGCGACGGTGGTTTTCCCCACACCGCCTTTGCCCATGGTCATGATGACGCCGCTGCCCTGCTGCTCGATGCTGGCGACGAGATCCTCCAGACTTTCCATGGCGGGAGCTGTCCAGCCGTCTTGATCCGGCTTGATGCATTGGCCTTGGAGCTCATGACTCAGCAGCAGGCGCAATCCGTCGATGCCAAGAATGTTGATGGGTCGCAGCGGCACGACAAAGCTGTTCATGGAACTGATGAATTCAGCCGCCTCCACCAAGGCCGACAGCCCGCGTTGCTGCATGGCCTGTGAGGTTGGATCCACCGGGCAGATGGTTTCAAAGGTGCCATTGATGACCAGGCATTGATTGCCCACACCGATGGAGCGCAGCTCTTTGGAGGTGCGCTCAGCTTCGCGCAGAGCAGCCCCCTGGGGGCGGCTAACCAGTACCAGTGTCGTGGCGGAAGCGTCGGCCAGCATGTTGACCGTTGCTTCATAGATGACGCGCTGCTTTTCCAGGCCGGCCAGTGGTCCGAGGCATGAAGTGCCGCTGGTGTTCTTGTCCAAAAACTGATCCCAGGCTTTTGCCAAACTCATCAAGCGCAGCGTGTGACCGGTGGGCGCGGTGTCGAAGATGACATGATCATAGCCTTTCGCCGTTTCGGGATTTCCGATGAGTCCGGAGAACTCGTCAAATGCCGCGATCTCCACCGTGCATGATCCGGAAAGCTGCTCCTCCATGCTGCGCAGCGCCGCTTCGGGAAGCAGGCCGCGCATCGGGCCGATCAAGCGCTCGCGATACGCCGCCGCGGCCTCGACCGGATTGATATTCAACGCGTCGAGCCCCGGCGCACCCGCGATGGCTTTGGGTTGATTCGTGAGTTTCGTTTCCAGCACCTCATCCAGGTTCGAGGCTGGATCAGTGCTCACCAGCAGCACGCGTTTACCCGCCTCGGCGAGTTTCAGCGCCGTGGCACAGGAGAGGGAGGTCTTGCCGACACCACCCTTGCCGGTGAAGAAGAGAAAGCGTGTCGTCGTGGCAGCATCTGGCTGATAAAGCGGCAGCTTCATGCTGCCTCCTCCGTTTTGCCGAGAGCCGCGCGAAAGAAGGCAGGACGCTCGTCATGATTCAGGTAGCGCCCTTTGATGTAGATTTTACCATCGAGAAAAATGACCGGCAGCACCTCGGCGCCTTCCTTTTCGAGCAGGGCATTCACTTCTGAATTCAGCACAAATGCCATCGGTTGCTGACCGAGGTTGTAGCGCTCAATCTTGACTCCGTGCGAACCGAGCTGGGAGAGCATGGCGGCAAAGTTGACGAGATCTGGATCAATGTTTGTGCCGCAGATGCCTGTGGAACAGCACATGGGCGGATCATAGACTTGAATGATTTTCATGATGGGGTGTGGGGATCAAACTAGCTGGCCAGGACTGTCATTCCACGGGGTATATCCCCTATCTGTCAGGTCAGGTTAGTTGGCGTATGCGGCAAGTAAACATCGTGCATGCGATGTATCCTGCTCAGGAGCGGTCAGATTTTGTTTTTCGCCGGCAGCAATGAATCCAAACACTCAAAGAAGTCCGTTCCAATTCTTCCTGCTTTGGAATCAACCGACCACCGGTTGCGAGCGAACAGCCCGGGCTTCGTCCTTGCGTCCTGCGGCGTAGGCCTCAAACACGCGGCTGATTTCATCCCGCACACGCCGGAAGACCTGCATCTGCTCCTCCTCCGTGCCGGTGGCATGAGCGGGATCATCAAAGCCCCAGTGATGGCGGTTCATCTGACCCGGGAACATGGGGCAGGCCTGATCAGCATTGCCACAGACGGTGATGACGGTTTCGACCTGTTGAGTGAGAAACTCATCCATGTGCTTGGAATGATGCGTGCTGATGTCGATGCCGATTTCTGCCATTGCCCTGATGCCGAGCGGATGCACGTAACCGGCAGGTTTCGAGCCGGCGCTGGCCACGTGATAGTGGTCGCCGAGCGCACGACGCAGGATGCCTTCGGCGAGATGGGAGCGGCAGGAATTGCCAGTGCAGAGGATGAGGATGGTGGGATTCATGAAATGAGGAGATTAGTAATAACCAGTTAGACCACGGCAGCAGCGGGCTGTGCGTCAGGAACAGGATGGTTTAATCCCGGACGACATCGTCCGGCAACTCGTTCCGGTCACCCTGATTTCGCGGAAAATGGGTGGCAAGGGCGTGCCCGATTTTTTCGATCACTTGAACCAGCGCGGCGGTGAATTTTTGCGATTTGAATCCAGCCGTCATCTCGGTGGCGAGCATTTCCCAGTGTCCGGGATCGCAGCGCTGGTGAATGCCTTCATCGCCGATGATGGCGAATTTCCGCGCTTCCGGGGCGATGAAGATGAGCACGCCATTTCTGGCCGCTGTCTGGTTCATCCCCAGCCTGGCGAAAGCCTGCCATGCGGATTGCAGGGCATCATCAATCTTCCGGCTGCTGATCATGACGCGCACCTCGGCTGAGGTGCGTGATTCAATGTCGCGGATTGCTGTGAGGACAGCTTTGTCCTCAAGTGTGGTAATGAAGTCCCGGGATTTCATGAGGATGATCCTTGTTCACCAACTGCCACTGGCACCGCCGCCGCCCGTGCTTCCGCCACCGCCGGAAAAGTCCGAGGAGGAAAAGCTGCCACCACTGCTCCAGGAACTGCCTGAGCTCATTGAGGTCCCGATCGTGTCCAGCCAGGATGATTCACCCGGCAGACTGAGCCGCCCGTTCTGCTGATAGACCATGCCTTTCTGCACCCTCCGGACTGCGATCAAAAATTTGATCAAAAAGATCACGAACACGATGCCAAAAATGACAAGTCCGAACCATGATTGATCCTTTTGCTGTGATTGCTCCGCCCTGGTTTTGCCCGTGCCCTGATACTCACCCTGGGTGGCCTGGATCATGGCCGTGACGGCGAAACTCAGTCCGCCGGCATAGTCACCACGGCGAAGCCAGGGCTTCATTTCCTCAATGATTCGAAAACTCTCGGCATCAGTCAGACTCGCCTCCAGCCCGTAACCGGTTTGGATTCGCATCTTGTGATCCTGGACGAAGACAAACAGTGCGGCGCCATTGTTCCGCCCCTTTTGCCCGATGCCCCAGGATTGAAAGACCCGCGTGGCATAGTCTTCAAGGCTGGAGTCAGTCTGCATCTTGGGATAGATGGCGACGACGAGCTGGTTGGAGCTGTCCCTCTCGTATTGGGCGAGCTGCTCATTGAGCCGGTCGCCCACTTCACGCGGCACGACGGCTGCGGCGTCATTGAAATAGCGCGCGAGTTTCGGTGGCATCACCTCAGCGGCAC
>CANJVS010000426.1 GCA_947477755.1 Verrucomicrobiaceae bacterium
TCCAGCCGGAGACACGGGTTTTTTGGCGTTTGAGCAGGCCTTCAAAACTTCAAATCCGTGCTGGAAATGCCAGTATTCGCCTTTACCATCGCACTCCCCACGCCCGGCCCCTGCAGGATCTGGCACGGCTCTTTTCCCCATTTCTTATGCCTCGCTCCAAGACCCATGTCTGCGATCCTATCGAATCCATCATCGCGGAAATTCGTGCCGGGCGCATGGTGATCGTCACGGATGATGAGGATCGTGAAAACGAAGGGGACCTGATCTGCGCGGCGGAGAAAATCACGCCGGAGATGGTCACCTTCATGGTTCGGGAAGGCGGAGGCATGCTGTGCGTGCCAGTTTCGCTCGCCATCGCTCAAACACTGGGGCTGGAGAGCATGGTGCCAGAAAATCGTGAGGCATTCCGCACCGACTTCACCGTCACGGTCGATGCGGCGAAAGGCATCACCACCGGCATCAGTTCCGCTGACCGTGCCCGCACCATCAGGCTGCTGGCGGGCGCTAAAAGTTCGAATGCCGACTTCGTCCAGCCCGGTCATATCAACCCGTTGGTCGCCAAACCCGGTGGTGTGCTGCGCCGGGCCGGACATACTGAGGCAGCGGCGGACCTCTGCCGGCTTGCAGGGCTGCGCGAAGCTGGCGTGCTGATCGAAATCATGAATCCGGACGGCACCATGGCCCGTGTGCCCGATCTGCGGAAATTTGCCAGGAAGCACAAGCTCAAGATTTGCTCCATCGCCGACCTCATCGCCTGGCGCCGCCGCAGTGAGAAGCTCATCGAAAAAATCGAGGTCGTGGACATGCCCACGGACTTTGGTGTTTTCAAACTGCACCTCTACAAAAGCTCACTCGACGGCGTGCATCACATCGCCCTCGTCATGGGCGACATCGATCCGAAGCAGCCCGCGCTTGTTCGTGTTCACAGCGAGTGCCTCACCGGTGACATCTTTGCCTCCCGCCGCTGTGATTGCGGCAGCCAGCTTCATGCTGCCATGAAAATGGTCGCCGATGCCGGGCAGGGCATCATTGTTTACATGCGCGGTCACGAGGGCAGGGGGATCGGTCTGCACGGAAAAATCATGGCCTACAAGCTCCAGGAGCAGGGTCTCGACACCGTGGAAGCCAATCTCAAGCTCGGCTTCGGCATGGATCTGCGCGACTACGGAATCGGTGCCCAAATCATCTCCGACATCGGCGTGAGAAAGATCAGGCTCATCACCAACAATCCCCGCAAGGTCGTCGGGCTCGAAGGCTACAAGCTGGAGATCGTGGAGCAGATCCCCATCATTTCCGAGCCAAATCCGCACAACAAAAAGTATCTCGAAACCAAGAAGAAGAAACTGGGTCACAAGCTCTGAAGCATCCCGTGAACGCAAACCAAGTGTTTAGCATTGAGTGTTTAGTGCTCAGTCCCAGCTCTGAAAACTAAACACGAACAACCCAATACTAAACACTCTCTTTCCTCCCCCCCCCCCAATGTCACAGCACAGCCCCAGCCGCCCCCGACCGATTCAGGACCGTGTGTCCATCGCCATCGTTGCCAGTTTGTATAACAACCAGTTCGTCCAGGGCCTGCTCGATGCGGGACGTGAGGAACTGGAGGAACTGGCTCCGAATGCCAGCATCACGGTGTATCGTGTGCCGGGCGCTTTTGAGATCCCCGTCTGCGCGGAACTGGTGCTGAAGAGCACCAAGCCCGATGCCGTGATCGCCTTTGGTGTCATCATCCGCGGCTCCACCGAGCATGCCGATCTCGTTGGTGCCACGGTGACCGATGCGCTGCAGCAGATGGCGGTGCGCCACGTCACTCCGGTTATTCATGAAGTCCTGCTCTTGAGCAGTGAGGAACAGGCCGAGGAGCGCTGTCTCGGTTCCACCATCAATCGCGGCACGGAGGCTGCCCAGACGGCGGTGAACATGCTCTCCCTCTTCCGCAAGATGCGTGCGAGTTTCTCTGGTAACTCAGCCCGGGAGGACGCCTGAGATCATGGGAAAACGTCGTGAAGGCCGCGAGGCTGCCGTTCAGTTTTTATTCGCCCATGAGCTCCATTTGGAGCATTCCGCCGAAGAGCAGGATGCCTTCTGGGGCATCCATAATGCCAAGACATCCGTCCGCACCTACGCCGAAAAACTCATCCGTGGCGTGCTCGCGCACTTGACGGAGATCGACGCTGTGATCGGCCCCGTGGTGGAAAATTTCCGCATCGAGCGGCTTGCCAATGTGGACCGCAACATCCTGCGCCTCGCGGTCTATGAATTCCTGCATGTCCCCGAAGTGCCGGCTCCAGTCATCATGAATGAGGCCATCGAGATCGCCAAGAACCTCGGAGGCACCGAGTCCGGCTCCTTTGTGAATGGTGTGCTGCACAAAATCGCCCAGAAACTGAGGCCGAAATCAGAGGCGAAGATTGCGAAATCAGAAATCAAACCGGAGGAAGCTCCATCTTCCTGATGGGTGTCAGGCCCCCGGTTTCCTTTGCCATTCTGTTTTCTCTTTTCGGTTTTTCACTTTCAGCATCCCGCTTTCGTCATTCCCCATGGCTGGTTTTTTCAAATCTCTTCTTCAGCGTTTCACCAAGCCCGACATTGATTGGGATGAACTGGAAGCCATGCTCATCAGTGGCGATCTCGGTCCCCGGCTTGCGCTTCAAATCGTCACCGATCTCCAGGCTCAGCAGCGCAAGCTTCACGGCGCGGACATTGTCCAGGTGGCTCGTGATCACGTGCGCAAGATCCTGCCTGTCGGCACCACGCCGCTGGTTCCTTTCACCGATGGCAGGCCCAAGGTGCTGCTCATCATCGGCGTCAATGGCGTGGGCAAGACCACGTCGGTCGCCAAACTCGCCCACACCCTGCATCATGCCGGACACAAGGTTGTGCTTGCCGCCGCCGACACCTTCCGCGCCGCTGCCGTGGAGCAGCTTGAAGTGTGGTCCCAGCGGCTCGGCATCCCCATGGTCAAAGGTCCGCCCAATGGTGATCCGGCCTCAGTCTGCTTTGAGGCCTACGATCTCGCCTGCCGGACTGGTGCGCAGTTCCTGCTCTGCGACACCGCAGGGCGTCTGCACACCAAGCACAATCTCATGGAGGAGATGAAAAAAGTGCATCGCATCCTCGGCCGCAAGGACCCTGAATCACCGCATGAGGTCATCCTCGTCGTCGATGCCACCACCGGCTCCAACGCGCTGCAACAGGCACGCGAGTTTCACAAAGCCATTCCCCTGACCGGGCTCATCGTCACCAAGCTCGACGGCAGCGGCAAAGGCGGCATCCTTGTCTCCATCCAGCAGGAACTCGGTGTCCCCACCCGCTTCATCGGCCTCGGTGAAAAGGTTGAAGACTTCCAAGCCTTCGACCCAAAGCGCTTTGTGGATGAATTGTTGTAAGCTTGTGGAGCTGACGCAGCTCACGCACTTCGACAGCATCCATCACTCCCCGATCACGCGTGCGGATCGGGGGTCGAAGCGGACCGAGCAATCCATGCCGGTCTTGAGTGCGAAGCTTTGATCCTGCGGGCTTTGCTGGACATGCAGGATCTGGGAACCGGCGCGCAGACGCAGGCGCTGGTGAGGTCCGAAGTAGATGAGTTCCTCCACCACGGCCGTGAAGTTGTTCATGGAGTCGCCAGCCACCTGATGCGGTGCTGAGAGA
>CANJVS010000427.1 GCA_947477755.1 Verrucomicrobiaceae bacterium
CCATGCCGCCGGTGGGTGAGGCGCTGACTCCTGAAGAAGCGGCCCTGCTGCGGCGCTGGATCAGCCAGGGTGCTTTCTGGCCCGCCGGCTCTTCCGGAAAGCTCGTCACCGAACGCTGATCTTTCGACCTCTCCGTGTTTCAGAATCTCCGCGTCTTCGCGCTCCTGCTCTGCGCTTTCGCTCCCGCCGCCTGCACGCCGGAGAAGCCACGCGCAGATTTGATCTTCATTCAAAGCGCCGAACCGGAGACCATCGATCCCGCGCTCGCCTCGGATCAGGTGTCGATGCGCATCTCGTCATCCCTGTTTGAGGGACTGTGCCGCGTCACGGCTGAAGGCAAGCCGGAACCCGGCATGGCGGAGCGCTGGGACATTTCGGAGGACAAGAAAACCTACACCTTTCATCTCCGTGCCGGCATCACCTGGACGAACGGGAAGCCAGTCACCGCGCATGATTTCGCAGACTCATGGCGGCGCGTTTTAACGCCCGGCACCGGCGCGGATTATGCCAATCTCATGTTCATTGTTCGCGGTGCCCGCACTTTCTTTGACGGACAGGAAAAAGATTTCACCAAAGTCGGCGTGCAGGCGCTGAATGAGCGCACGCTTCGCGTCGAACTGGAAAATCCGACACCTTACTTCATCGACCTGTGTTCCTTCATCACGCTCGCGCCGGTCTCGCTTGGCAGCATCCGCCAGCATGGCACGGCCTGGATCAAGCCGCAGAACATCATCACCAATGGTGCCTACATTTTGGAAGACTGGCGACTCGATGATCACATCCGGCTGAAAAAGAATCCGCACTACTGGGACGCAGCGAATGTGAAGTTGCGCAGCGTGGAGGTGAAGCCCGTGCAGGATGCCAACACGGCGCTCAGTTACTTCCACACCGGCCAGTGCGATCTCATGATGGACAAAGGCATGGTCCCGCCTTCGCTGACTCAGAAGCTCAAGCAAAAGCCATGGTTCCATACCGGGCCGTTTCTCGGCACCTGGTTCATCCGCATCAATGTCACACGCCCGCCATTCAACGATCCGCGCGTGCGTCAGGCCTTTGCCCTGGCGGTGGACAAGAAACGCATCGTTGAAAAAATCACCCAGCTCGGCGAGCCCGTCGCAAGCAGCATCACGCCGCCGGGAGCTGGACAGAACTACCAGCCGCCACCGGGCTTGAATCATGACGTGCAGCGCGCGCGTGATCTGCTCACACAGGCCGGGTTTCCGGGTGGCAAGGGCTTCCCGCGAGTCGAGTATTTGTACATCCCTCTGCCCATCGAGCGCAGCATCGCCATCGAACTTCAATCCATGTGGCAGGAGGCGCTCGGTGTGACCGTGAACCTGACCAAGCAGGAACAAAAGGTCTGGCTCAAATCCATGCGCGATCTGGATTACCACCTCTGCCGCTCAAGCTGGGTCGGTGACTACAATGACCCGAGCACCTTCATGGATCTTTTCACCAAAGGGAACGGTCAGAACCGCACCGGCTATGCCAGCACCGCCTATGATGAATTCATCGCGGCGGCCGCGCGCGAGCCCGATACGCAGCGCCGAAACACGCTCTTCCAGCAGGCCGAAAGCCTCCTCGTCAGCACCGACACCGCTTTAATTCCGGTGTATTTCTACGTCGGCGTGCAGTTCTACCACAGCGACCGCCTCAGCGGCGTGCAGGGCAATTTGATCGACGATCATCCCTTCCGCTGCATGAGCTGGAAGTGAATCTTCAAGCCCGTCCAAGATAGCGATCCCGCCCCCTGGCCAATGCCTCGATCTTGCGATCGGCGATGCTGCGCT
Organism: Verrucomicrobiaceae bacterium; assembly: GCA_947477755.1. Lineage (GTDB taxonomy): Bacteria > Verrucomicrobiota > Verrucomicrobiia > Verrucomicrobiales > Verrucomicrobiaceae > Prosthecobacter. The sequence continues at coordinate 1,791 of CANJVS010000427.1, forward strand.
TCAACATCCAGAAGCCGCAGTCGGGATGGATGAATTTCACACGACCCGCACCGAGTTTCTTCTCCGCCACTTCGATGCGCCGGGCGATCTCATCCGCCGTCTCGATGTGGTTCACTTTGATGTCCACCACGCCCAGTCCCACGCCGATCTTCGGATCGAGATCCTTCAGTGCCTCCAGATCGTCGGCCGGGCGATGCGCCAACTCCAGCACCACATGATCCGCACGCAGGCTGTTGAGAAAGGTGATCAGCGCGGACCACTCGCCCTTTTGGATTGTCTGACCACCGTAATTGCCGAAGCAGAAATGCACCGCCTTTGTCCCCTTCACCGCATCGAGCACGCGATTGATGCCCTTTGCCGCAAGAGGCGCATCGGCCGGATTGCCGGGAATGTTCGCTTCGTCCACCTGAACACAATCGCACACCAACTCCGCCGCCTGCGCAGCCAGAGCATCGGCCACGGCCATGTTCAGCGCTTCAAAGTCGCCATAGTGATTGTCCAGCAGCGTGCGGGCGAGCATGTAGGGACTCGTGAGAGTGAACTTGAACGCCCCGCCTGCCACCTTCGCGGCGCGGGCACAGTCGTCCGGCAAATTAAGCTCTCCTTCGGTGACCGGTCCGCGCACCACCGCAGCGGGCCTGGAACGGAATCCCATTTCCTTCTTTGCCCGAAACGCCGCCGCATCCGCACGGCCCACCCGCGCATCACAGCCACCCAGTTTGTGGACAAAGTACTCGATCATCCCATTCGTGTCCGGGTGATTCACATCGAAGCGATACAACTCACCATCCGTCGGCAGATCGATCCCCGCCTGCCGCTGCTGGTCAAAGACGACGCACGTGGCATCGATCACCGCCTGCTCACTCGGCAGCGCCGCCAGCCAGTCAGGGATTGGATAAGAACCAACAGTCGTGGTGAGGATGGATGGATGGGACATGCACTGAGAGTAGCCGTGTCCGCCATGGCATGGGAAGCACGCGGTGCGATTGTCCAAAGGCGGGCACGCATCACACATCGCCGCTTTGACATCCTGTGTGCCATCTCCATTCTAGCGTGATGTCAGACGCCCCTCTTCTCCGCACGCCCTTGTATGAAAGCCATGTTGCCCTCGGCGGAAAAATCATCCCCTTCGCGGGCTGGGAGATGCCGGTGCAGTACACGGGCATCGTTCAGGAACATCAGGCCGTGCGGAAAGCGGTCGGTGTCTTTGACATCTCACACATGGGGCAGTTCATCGTCAGCGGCAGTGATGCGCCCGCTTTCCTGAACCTGGCACTAACCAATGATGTTTCGAAACTTGAAATAGGCCAGGGGCAGTACTCGCTCCTGCTCAATGCGGACGGCGGAGTGATCGACGACCTCATTCTTTATCGAACCAGTGAGCGCGAGTTCTTCCTCGTCGTCAACGCCAGCAAGATTGCCGAAGACTGGGCTCAATTTCAAAGCCTGCTCACCGGTGCCGGCAATGTTCAAATGGCCAATCTCAGCGACACCACCGCCGGGATTGCCGTCCAGGGACCCAAAAGCCGCGCGGTGTTTGATCGCGTGTTCGGCGCCGGGGCCACTTTCCCTCCGCACAACAGCATCTTCATCGCATCCAGCGACGCGGGCTTCATGTGGCTTTGCGGCACTGGTTACACGGGGGAGGAAGGCTTCGAGTTTTTCGCGCCAGCGGCATCCGCCACGGCCTGGTTTGACCGCTTTGTCGCTGCCGTGCGGGAGGAAGGCGGCCAGCCCTGCGGCCTCGGCGCACGTGACACGCTGCGCCTGGAAATGGGCTACCCGCTCAATGGCAATGACCTCTTCCCCGACAAGACCCCGCTCCAGGCCGGGCTTGGCTTTTTCGTCGCCATGGAGAAACCG
>CANJVS010000428.1 GCA_947477755.1 Verrucomicrobiaceae bacterium
CATCCAGCTCGACGTCACGGATGTGGCGGAGGTGAAATAGGCGTCCGGTTTCGTAATTATGGTTAGGTGCGGGACGTCGTGAAACAGGAGGGCATGTCAAAGAGCCGCTTCACTTCTCGTCGTCCTTCTCACCGGACTTGATGTATTCCCTCGGCAATTGGGCGAATCACGCCTCCAACTTTGCGGAGAGTTTCTTCAGGATGTCGGGATGCTGATGGGAAATGGATGGCTTTTGACGGCGGGAGCGAACCCATGCACACTTTCAGGCCCGTTCTGCGTTGTCTCAATGACTGCTTTTCCTCCCATGCTTACATCACGCCACCTCCTCCTCTGCCTTGTTGCCATCGCACTGCCCGCCTTGGCGGCGGACAAACCAAAGAAACCGGAACGCCCGCAGCCGCCGACCCGGCCGTTTGATGCGCCTGAAGCACCGAAGTTCGCGCGATTGGATGGCAAGCCGGGTGTGACGCCACCGCTGAATGCTGATGGTGATTTTGTCGTCGGTCCCGATTATCTCCCGGCACCGGAAACGAAAGCCATCGAAGGCGTGCCGCAGGGCGTGGTGCGGCAGTTTCAAATCGATTCCAGGGACTGCAAACTCTTCAACCCAGGCATCGCCCGGGACGTGTTTGGAACCGTGGACCCGAACAATCCAAAGACCCTGATCGTCGAGACGCATCCCATCGACTACAAGCGGACCATCACCGTTTACGTCCCCGCGCAATACGTGGCAGGCACCGCGGCACCATTCATTGTCACGCATGACGGCCCCGGCATGGGCAAGCCGGACATGAGCCTCGCACGCATCCTCGACAACCTCATCGCGCAGAAGCGTGTGCCGGCGATGATTGCCATCATGATCTCCAGCGGCGGTGGTGACGCCCAGGGCCACGAGCGTGGGCGCGAATACGACACGATGTCCGGCCTGTATGCCGAGTTCATCGAAAACGAAGTGCTGCCGCTGGTGGAAAAGAACTACAGCATCAAGCTCACCAGGGATCCCGAAGGCCGCGCCACGATGGGGAACAGCTCCGGCGGTTCCGCCGCGCTCATCATGGCCTGGTATCATCCTGAATGGTATCACCGCGTGCTGACCTTCTCCGGCACCTTTGTGAACCAGCAGTGGCCCTTCAATCCCGAGACGCCCGATGGCGCCTGGGGGTTCCACAACAAGCTCATCCCTGAAAGTCCCGTGAAACCGCTGCGCATCTGGATGGCCGTCGGTGATCGCGATAATTACAATCCAAATGTCATGCGTGATGGCATGCATGACTGGGTCGAGGCGAACCATCGCATGGCCAAGGTCCTGAAAGCCAAAGGCTATCACTACCAATACGTGTATTGCCTCAACGCCGGACACGGCATCGGCCCCGCAAAGCCGCAACTTCTGCCGCAAGCCCTCGAGTGGCTTTGGCAGGGATATCCGGCCGCTAGGCAGTAACACCACAGCCATCGGTCGAGAAATCAGCAAGTGGCCGCATCATTTGTGGTTGGACATCCTGCCCAAGGGTCATGAGCGCACAACTCTTTGAGAGGATGCGACCGCTGGCTCGTTACCGGACGTATGCGCCGCTTTCTGCTTGCCCTGTTTCTGACCGTCTCCGCCTCCGCTGCCACGCCTGAGGTGCATCGCGACCTGTTTTACACGGAGGCCAAACACAAGCTGCAATCGCTCGATGTGTATTCACCGGCATCCGGGAAGGATCATCCGGTGATGGTGTGGATCCATGGCGGCGGATGGAAGGCGGGCGACAAGGCGGGCTTGCAGAAAAAGCCGCAAGCCCTGGTGGATAAGGGATTCGTGCTGGTGTCGATCAATTACCGTTTCCTCCCGGCTGTCTCGCTCAAGGACATGATGGGTGACATCGCCAAAGCCATCCGCTGGGTGCATGAACACGCGGGGGAGCACCGGGGCAATCCGAACTCGCTCATCATCATGGGTCACTCAGCCGGGGCACACCTTGCGGCGCTGATTTGCACGGACGACCGCTATTTGCAGGCCGAGGGCCTGAGCCTGGCCATTCTCAAGGGCTGCGTGCCGCTGGATGTGTCGGCCTATGATGTGCCAAAGCGGCTGAGGGATGGCGGCAGCGTGCCTGATTCCAATTACACTTCCGTCTTCGGCACCACGGAGGCGGAACAGAAGGAGCTTTCACCGGTCTGTCACATCGCGAAAGACAAGCACATCCCGCCATTTCTGATCCTGCACGTCGCCTCGCGGGATGACACGAAGGCGCAGGCGCACTGGCTTGCGGACAAGTTGAACGAGTCCGGCATCTCCGCCCGCGTGGTCGCGGCTGAAGGCAAGACGCACGGCACCATCAGTTCCGATCTCGGCGGCGAAAGTGATCCGCCCACCCTCGAACTGTGGAAGTTTCTGGAGCAGTTCACACGCAAGCCCTGAACCCATGAGTGATTGCCATCGCCCCGGCTTTGCCTTGAACTCATGAACTGAACTGACATGACACCGATCCATCTCACACGCTGCCGATTCATCGCGAGGTCACTCGCCGCATCCGCCCTGCGCGGCATGGGCTTCGCGGCAGACAAAGCCGGTGGCAGAACTTTGAGCATCCCGCCAAAGGGATCCAATGATCCATTGTATCGGCAGGCGGCATGCGGTCTGAAGAAAAGTTACCGCCACCGTGTGACAGAGACTGCATTGGCCAGATGGCCAATGGTGAACACAACCGAATTCGACCATTAAGAAGACGTACAGCCATCCTCGCAATCATGAAACGCATCCTAGCACTCTTTGCCCTGTCACTCGCCTGGCAGTCGTCCTTCGCGGCGAAACCTAACATTCTATTCATCGCCGTCGATGACCTGCGTCCTGAGCTTGGATGCTACGGCAACAAACTCGTCAAATCGCCGAACATCGACCGCATCGCGGCGCGTGGCATTGTTTTCAATCACGCTTACTGCCAGCAGGCGGTGTGCAGCCCATCACGCACGGCGATCCTGACCGGTCTGAGGCCGGACGTGACCAAGGTGTGGGACCTTGAGACACACTTCCGCCCGGCCCAGCCTGATTGCATCACGCTGCCGCAGCATTTCAAAATGAACGGGTATCAGTGTGCCGCCCTGAGCAAGGTTTATCACAAAGGTCATGAAGATGGCCGCTCGTGGACTGAGCCGCATTGGTATCCCTTTGGCCGGTCCGTTGACACGGATCTGGTGGACTTCACGAAGCAGATCGTCACCATGCACGACGTCAATGTCGTGGAATACTCCACGTCTGAAGCCAAGGGCACCGGGGTCAAAAAGAAGGACAAGGAAGCCAAGGGCGGTCCCGCTTTTGAAGTCAGTCCGAAGGATGACAGTCAACTGCCCGATGGTGCCACGGCGGATGAGGCGGTGAAGCGTCTCGCCGCGTTCAAAGCCAAAGGCGAACCCTTCTTTCTCGCCGTCGGTTTTCTGAAGCCGCATCTGCCCTTCGTGGCGCCAAAGAAGTACTGGGACCTTTACAACCCGGACACCATTCCGCTGCCCGCCATCACGCATTTGCCTGAAAATTGCCCGGACTATGTCGGGCATAAGAACAGTGAGCTGCACAACTACCCCGGCGTGCCGAAGGAGGATCCCATTCCTGATGATTTCGCCAAAACCCTGCGTCATGGCTACTACGCCTGCATCAGCTACATG
>CANJVS010000429.1 GCA_947477755.1 Verrucomicrobiaceae bacterium
CGTCAGTTCGTTTACGGTGTCAGCTACGGCGGTTACATGACCTCATGGCTGGTCGGCCAGACCACGCAGTTCCGCGCTGCGGTGGCGCAGAACGCCGTCACGGATCTCAATGTCATGTGGCATCTCAGCGACCTGCAAAGCTGGACCGAGCACGACATGAGCGGCATGCCGTGGGAGGTGCCGGAGCGCATGCGCGCGCACAGCCCGCTCACCTTTGCCAGCAAGGTGCGAACCCCCACGCTCATCCTGCATTCACTCAACGACCGCCGCTGCCCAGTGGCGATGGGTCGCATGTTCCATCGGGCGCTCAAGGAAAACGGTGTGGACACGCAGATGGTGATCTACCCCGATGAGGGACATCCGATCAAGCAACTGCCGCATCGTGAGGATGTGCTGACGCGCGTGCTCGACTGGTTTGAGCGGCACGACAAAAAGTAGATCCGACTCCGGCCGGAGCTACTTCACCCGCGTCTTGAAGGTGCGGCGGTGTCCGGTGGAAGGCACCTCCACGGTGTAGCTCAGCGCATCCGCACTCACGCTGCAGTGGATGTGCTGCGCGGTGCATTCGGCGGCGGGGTCACCATGATCTGTCTTCATCGCTGCATTCGCCGGATTGCCATGGTTGGCGATCATCGTCTTGTCTGCCGTGTTCTCTTTGTCATCGCGGACATTTTCATGCACCTGATACATCGCCTGAATCGTCGGCGTGCTCTTCAGTGCCTCCATGGCTGACTTGCTGGTGCCCTTTCGTGGTCCGTTGTTCATCACTGAAACCGTCGGCTGAATGCTCTGGATGAGCATCGGGTTGTTGCTCACGTCGAGGCCGTGGTGGTTCACTTGATATAGGTCGACAATGCCGGCGAGGTTATGTGGTGATACCAGTTTTTCCTCCACATTACACGTCAGGTCACCGCCGTCAAAGAAGCGGAAGCCACCAAAATCGAGGACGAGCACGACGCTGTTCGCATTGTCACTCGGGTCAGGCGCTTTGGGCGGCACGGAGCCTTTCAGCGGGTTCTCCGGCTGACCGGGGTGTGGCTGAACAAACTTTTGATTAGCGCCAAGGCAGCGCAGCTTGAGCGCGGGGCCGCCGGCCGCCTGCTTGAGCGGAATTTCATCACCCGCAGCGATCGTGACACGACTGCCCACCTTCGCATCGCGATACGGCCGGCTTGCCAGAGTCCAGCGCAGATCCTGCGCTTTGCCATCCGGGCTGCCTTTGGTGATGCCCTTGTCATGGAGAGTGCCGACCGGCATCAGCGCCGCCAGCTCGGCCAGACCGCCGAAGTGGTCGCCATGAAAGTGGGTGATGACGACATGATCGATTTTCGTCAGCCCGGCCACCTCGGTGGCTATCTTCTGAATCCGCTGTGGATCACGCCCGCCCGGATTTCCCGTGTCCACCAGCACCGATTCGCCTTCGGGTGTCACGATCAGCGTCGATCCGCCGCCCTCAGAATCGATCCAGTAAATGTCGAGAGTCTTGTCCCGCGCAGGCGCGGCCGCGGTGAGGATGAGGAAAAGTGCGAGGAGTGGTTTCATTGTTTGAGGTTCGATCGTTGGCGTGGCGGTTTATCTCACAGAGGCGCCTGTGAGTGAACAACAAACTCCATTTCCTGAAAAATCTTTGTTGGCATGGAATATCAGCAGGCGTGGTCTCTTCACACTTTCTTAACGGCCTGTCCGCTTGCGTTCACTTGATGCATCGTTGATTTGCGGGAATCTAACAATCATGAGCACCCAGGCAGACAATCACGGGCTTCACAAACTCTCCACCGCCACCCTCGTCATTGGGGCATTGGGTGTTGTGTTTGGCGACATCGGCACGAGTCCGATTTACACGCTGAAGGAATGCTTCAGTCCGCACAGCCCGCACCACATCGCCGCGAGTCATGAAAACATTCTTGGCGTGGTCTCGCTGGTGCTGTGGTCGCTGATTCTGCTGATCTGCGTGAAGTATCTCGTCTTTGTGCTGCGCGCGGATAACAAAGGAGAGGGCGGCGTGCTCTCGCTCATGGCGCTGGCGGCGCATGGGATGGCGGAGACGATGAAAAGACGTGTGGTGATCGTGCTTCTGGGGCTGTTTGGCGCGGCTTTGCTTTTTGGTGATGGCATCATCACTCCGGCGATCTCCGTGCTGAGCGCAGTGGAGGGACTCAAGGATGGCGGCCTGCTTGGCATGGTGCCGGTGGATGCCGGGGCGGCGCTCGTGTGGGAGCATCAGATGCAGTGGCTGATCATTGGCATCACGATGGTGATCATCATTGTGCTGTTTTCAGTTCAGTTTTTCGGCACAGAGCGCGTGGGGCGTTTTTTTGGTCCGGTGACGGCGCTATGGTTTTTGAGTCTCGGTGCGCTGGGTGTGTCGCAACTGCTTCGCGGGCCGGAAATTCTCGCCGCCATCAATCCCCTGCATGGCTGGCAGTTTCTCATTCACGGTGGTCATGCCTCATTTGTGATTTTGGGCTCCGTTTTCCTCGCCGTGACAGGTGGCGAGGCCTTGTATGCAGACATGGGGCACTTTGGTTGCAGTCCGATCCGGCGCGGTTGGTTCTCTCTGGTTTTTCCGGCCCTGGCGCTGAATTATCTGGGCCAGGGAGCGCTGTTGATGCATGAGCCCGGGGCGGCTCATTCGCCTTTTTTTCAAATGGCTCCCGCCTGGGCCACGCTGCCTCTCGTGCTGCTGGCCACAGCGGCGACGGTGATCGCGTCCCAGGCTCTCATCACCGGAACCTACTCGCTCACGCTGAGTGCGATCCAGCTTGGCTACCTGCCGCGCATCAGCATCCGGCATACCTCGGAGCATGCCCGGGGTCAGATCTATATTCCGATGGTGAACTGGCTGCTCATGCTGGCCTGCCTGGGCCTGGTGCTGGCGTTTCGCACCTCCACAAATCTTGCGGCGGCATACGGCGTGGCGGTGACGATGACGATGCTCATCACGACGTTTTTGTTTTACTTCACCGCACGGCATCTCTGGCAGTGGAGTGTGCTGAAAGCGCTGCCGCTTTGCCTCGCCTTTGGCCTGATCGAGCTGTCGTTCCTGAGCGCCAACCTGCTCAAATTCTTTGACGGCGGATGGTTCCCGCTGGTCGTGGGCGCGGTGATCTTCATCCTGATGACAACCTGGGCCACGGGCCGCCGCCTCGTGCGGGCCCGGATGGAGGCCAGCGCGCTGTCACAGGAAATGCTGGTGGACAGCCTGCGCCGCCGGCCGCCGGTGAGCGTGCCCGGCACGGCGATCTTCATGACCAGCACCCAGGGCCGCACCCCCGTGGCGCTGCTGCACAGCCTGAAGCACTACAGCGCCATTCACCAGCGGGTGATTTTCATGACGCTGATCGTGGAAGATGGCCCGTGGGTTTCGCCGAGCCAGCGTGTGCAGGTGGAATCTCTCGGCGATGGATTCTGGCGCGTGACCGGGCGCTTCGGCTTCATGCAAAAGCCCAATGTCCCGCGTCTGCTCCGGCAATGCGCATCGAGCGGATTGGAAGTCGATGCGGAGAAGGCTACGTTCTTCCTGGGACGCGAAATCATTGTGCCGAGCGCGAAGCCGGGCATGGCACGCTGGCGTGAGCACCTCTTTGCTTTTGCCAGCAGTCTGGCCCAGCAGCCCGCGACTTATTTCCAG
>CANJVS010000430.1 GCA_947477755.1 Verrucomicrobiaceae bacterium
GCCGGGTGATTCTCATCCGCCGCCGCCATGAAGGCCCGCACGTCCTCGAGGGACAGGCCGATGGCGGCAAGCTTGTTCGCCGTATCTTCCGGCTTCGCGCGCTCGATCTTGTCCACGATTTGCAGGAAGGTGGCGGCGTGCTCCGTCGGCACGTTTTTCCCATCCAGATACTGTGTCCAGAGTTCACGGTTGCTCAGGCGGATGGCAAAGTCTTCACCCTTGATGCCAAAGGCCAGCATCACATCGATGGAGAGCGCGATGAGTTCCGCATCACTGCCGGCACTCGCATCACCGAGGATGTCGGCATTGAACTGGATGAACTCGCGGCTGCGGCCTTCCTGCGGCTCTTCGTAGCGGAAGCAGGAACCGATTTGAAACCACTTCATCGGCTTCTTGAAATCGCGATGCCGTGTCGTGGCCATGCGCGCCAGGGATGGGGTGACTTCCGGGCGCAGGGAGATTTCGCGGTCGGCCTTGTCGAGAAAGCAAAACAGCTGGCTGGTAATCTCGTCACCACTCTTCTTGCGATAGAGATCCGTGCTTTCCACGACGGGAGCTTCGTATTCGACGAATCCATAACCACGCGCGACGGAACGCCAGGTTTTGAAGATGTAATTGCGCATCGCGCACTCCTCGGGGAAGAAGTCGCGAAAGCCTTTGACGGTGCGGAAGGAGGCCATAATGAAAGGCGACCCATGCCCGCCAGAGGCCATGAGATCAAAGGAAAACTATTCAATGCTCACCGACCTGCTGCTCAGAGACTTCCGTTGCTTTCAGGAATGCCGCCTGGCGCTGCATCCTGAGACCACGGTCCTCATCGGCAGGAATGCGCAGGGCAAGACCTCCATCATGGAGGCGGCGTGCATGCTGCTGCGACTCCAGTCACCCAGAACCGGCAACCGCACTGAAATGATCCGCCTGGGCGCCACGACGATGCTGATCGAAGGCACCCTCGGTGAAAAGCGCCTGCGCTGCGCGCAATCCTCCACGGCACGCCGGCTGGCCGTCGATGGCACCGTCTGCACCCGCTCCGCAGAGTATCTGGAGTCCAGCGGCCTCGTCGTCTGGATGGATCACCGCGACATGAACCTGCTGCGTGGTGCCGGCGAGCACCGCCGCCGCTACCTCGATTTTGCCGCGAGCCAGATGTTCCCTGACTACCTCAAGGCGCTGCGCGGCTATGAGCGCGCCGTGCGCGGTCGCAATCACGTGCTCAAGCGTGACGCGGTCATCCAATGGCGGCAGGCGGATGCTTTTGCCAAGGTCATGGATGACTTTGCACAGGTGCTGCGCGCGCGGAGACAGGAACTGGTGACAGCCCTGCAGCCGCACGTCGCGCGCGTTCACGCCGACTTGAGTGCGAATGCCGAGCATCTGCTTTTGAGTTATCAACCCGGCTTTGCGGAAGGCAATCTGGCCGAGGAACTCCTGATCCGGCGTGAGGAGGAAAGCCGCAACCGGCAGACCGCCGCAGGCCCTCACCGCGATGACCTCAGCCTGATGCTCAACGACCTCGACGCGACCGTCTTTGCCTCCGAAGGGCAGCAAAGAAGCGCTGCCCTGTCGCTAAAAATCGCGCAGGCCTGCGTGCTCGAAGCCTCTGCCGGCAAGCCTCCGCTTCTGCTTCTCGACGATGTCTTTGGCGAGCTCGACGCCACGCGCCGCCGGGCATTGCTGCGTTTGCTGCCCGCAGGAACACAAAAGATCATCACCACCACCACGCTCGACTGGGCGCGAGAAGATCCGGTGAATGGCATGGTCTATGAAGTCGAGCATGCGACGCTCCGGCCGGCCTAACTTGTTTTTCTGCATCACCGACACACCGCGTCATCGCATCACCGGCCCAACCACCGGCTACCGATGTCACGCGCCGCTGAAACATCACGCAGATAGCGGTAACCCTCAATTTTCTGCTGATCAAAAGGTGGCTGCAGCGGCACGGCTTCACGCGCATACTCGCCACCGGCAGTGTCTTCGAGCTCATCCAGCCGCTCCAGGCAGGCAGAGTCGACCTCCCAGACTTCACCATGAATGCTGATGCCGTCACGCTCATCCAGCACCATGCCTGGATAACCACCCAGGTCATGCAAACGATAGCGCGGCTGAGTCACCGCCTCGGCAATGAACTGCTGGCCGCGCAGGCAGTCATGATTGGAATGACCGCGTTTCAGAGTTCCGTAGACAAAGACACGCATGGGATCAGGACAACAAATCGTCACGGTCTGCCAGCCATTGCGGAAGTGAAAAACGCCTGGCTTCGAGTTCCACCGCACGAGTTATGACGGCGGCGGGCATCTCGTGAGTGATGCGCACCTTTCCAGCCATCCTGCCGGCCCACTCAGACCAGAACTCCGGCTGAACTTTCACCTGCTGAACGCTGCCTTGATGCAGGAAGCCGAGCTTGCCGCGCCGCTGCCCCGCACCCGCCACTTTGACCGGTCCCCGGATCACATCGTGCAAGGCTGGAGCGACAAAACAAAACGGACCTTCAAGCAGATCCTCCGGCATCGCCAACCGGCAGCCAGAATGTCCGCTCGCATCCAGTGCCCGCGCCAGCGATCCATGAATGCAGCGATAACTCTCCAAGGCCGACAATTCCGCCCACGGATGGCTGGCCGGGACGATCACCGAGTAGGTGAAATCTCCCTGATGAAACACCACACCACCGCCCGTCCAGCGCCGCACCACAGGCCAGTCCGGCAGTGACTCCTGGAGCTTTGGCAGGCTTTGTGCATAACCAATCGTCACGGTCGGCTGATCCCAGGCGTAAACGCGCAGCACCGGCAACCCGCTCTGCTCCAACCACGCCTGATCCACCGCCATGTTCAGCGACCCGGAATGGGCACCGTCGAGATGCAGGATGAGTTGATCAAAAAATGGTTCGCCGAAATCCACGCCGCATGATGACGGGGCAGAGCAATTTGTCATCGCGGAATGTCTCAGCATCGAAGTACACAGCATGTCCCTGACAGCTTTGGCGGTGACCTCTTTGACCTCTTCCCAAGCTACCACGGAGGAGTGTTGGGCACGTGGCTGGTGGCAGGCATGGCCGCAGATTACACACCTCTCGGCAAAACCTCAACCACATCGGCAAGGACGCGACCGCTGCCGTGGCGGAGTTCATTGCAGCGGCCAAAGAGGATCTGGCCGCTGGTGGCTCCAAGGAGTTCCGCCAGCCGGGCATCCACGGCGATCCGGAAGTAGCCGCGCGGATGGCTGCTGTGCGGCACCTGGTATTGCTCCAGAATGGCACCGAAAGGAACCCGTCCCTCAAGCACGAGATGCTGCGCCTCTTCAGGCAGAAGGTCGAGATGAATGCCGATGGCTCCAAACTCGATGGGTTTGCCATCGCTGCGCCGGTGCAGCACGCTTGCACGGACGAGGTAGTTGCCAATCCGGGCGCGGGCGGCCACATCGAGATCAATGTCACAACCATGGAAGTCCCGCAGGTGCGGTGTCATGTCGCGATCATGAACCAGCAGATGCCGCTCCTGCTCAGCCATGGTTTCAGGCTCGACAAAGGTCACGCGCGGACGCGTGCTGCCGATGCCATAAAAGAAAATGAGAGGAGCCAGAATGTCCTCGTCCTGCCGGGGTGCCTCATTCATCGCCTTGGTCATTTCA
>CANJVS010000431.1 GCA_947477755.1 Verrucomicrobiaceae bacterium
CGATGCCTACATCAAGCACATGGAAGTGCTGATGAATGTCGGCATGACCGGCATCCATCCAGTGAAGCACAAGGGCATGGACATCATCCCAATTGAATTTTTGAAGACGCTGCTTCCGGAGCCGGGCTCCCTCGGTGCCGACACCAAAGGCAAGACCTGCATCGGCAACTGGATCGAGGGCACCGGCAAGGATGGTCAGCCCAAGCGTTACTATGTGTACAATATTTGCGACCATCAGGAGTGTTACCGTGAAACCAATTCACAAGGTGTCAGCTACACCACAGGTGTCCCAGCCATGATCGCCGCGCGCCAGTTGCTCACCAATCCGGGCGAGTATCGTCAGCCCGGCGTCTGGAACATTGAGCAGCTCAATCCCGATCCTTTCATGGCCGATCTCAACGCCTACGGCCTGCCGTGGGTGGAGACCTGGCCTGCAGGACCGCTGCCGGGAGAAACTGCCGCCGCTTAAAGTGGCCACGCAAACCTCTGCTGCGAATCATTCCCGGCATAACAAGCGTAATTTCTCTTTCCAGCCGTCTGTTCTGCGGCCCATTCTATGACCATGCGCTTGTTTCTTTTTGCTTACACGGTCATCGCGACCTCTTCCGCATTCGCCTCCGACACGGCTGAAAAAACAGGCCCGGCAGCGAAATCGGTGGAGGCCATCGCGATGGAGGTAAAACCATCCGTGGTCAAGGTCCTGCAGGTAGGTCGCAACGGGCTCGACGGACTCGGCACAGGCTTTGTCGTGAGCAAGGACGGCCTGATCGCCACAAATCTGCACGTCATCGGCGAAGCACGTCGGCTGGAAGTGGAGATGAGCGATGGCACGAAACACGAGGTCACCGAGATCAGCGCCACCGATGCACATTGGGATCTGGCCATTCTGCGGGTGGCAAGCACAGACCTGAAACCATTGACGCTGGCAGACAGTGATACGGTCAAGCAGGGCCAGCCCGTGGTCGCCATGGGCAATCCCGAGGGGCTGGGATTCAGCATCGTCGATGGCGTGGTGTCCGAATTCCCGGACATCGTCAACGAAGTTCCAATGATCCGGCTGGCCATGCCCATCGAACGCGGAAACAGCGGAGGGCCGCTGCTGGATCGTCAGGGCCGCGTTCTCGGACTGCTCACGATGAAATCCGCCGTCACTGACAATCTGGGATTTGCCATGCCGGTGAATGAGCTCAAGCGGCTGATCGAAAAACCCAATCCGGTGCCCATGGCACGCTGGCTAACCATCGGTGTGCTAAATCCAAAAATCTGGCAGCCTGCACTCGGGGCACGCTGGACTCAGCATTCCGGCGTCATTCAGAGCAGCACTCTTGGCTCTGGCTTTGGCGGTCGCACTCTTTGCCTGTCAAAGACATTGCCGCCAGAAGGCATTCATGAAATCGCGGTGAGTGTGAAGCTCGACGACGAGTCCGGGGCAGCAGGTCTGGCCTTCTGCGCACAGGATGAAGATCACTATTACGGCTTTTATCCCTCGAACGGGAAGCTGCGCTTCACCCGCTTTGAGGGACCGGATGTTTACTCATGGACCGTCCTCTCCGAGTTTGCCTCAGAGGCCTACCGGCCCGGCCAGTGGAATCACCTGCGTGTCCGGGTGGAACCGGACAAAATCACGGCCTGGGTGAATGCGAAGCGCGTGCTCGTCCATGAGGACAGCGCCCTGCGCGGTGGCAGCGCCGGATTGTGCCGCTTTCGCGCGCCCGGTGCCGAGTACCGCGGATTCCGCATCGGCGCGGATCTTGCTGAGAAACCAGTCCCTGAAGCACTGGCAGGCGTGATTGAAAAGGCGCTGAGTGAATTTGCCGCCAAGCCAGACACACGTCAGGCAACGCTCGGTAAACTGCTGGACGATCCTGCGGTTGCCCGGCGGGTGATGTCTGAACGCCGACGTGAATTGGAGCGCCAAACAGCCGCCCTGAAAGATCTGGAAAAAGATCTTCACCGCCGCAGCATTACCCGCGACCTTTTGACCGAACTCGCCAAACCAGATGACAAGATCGACCTGCTCCGCGCATCGCTCCTGCTGGCACGCCATGACAACGCTGAAGTCGATGTGACCCAGTATCTGCAGCAATTCAGCCGAATGGTGGATGAATTAAAATCAGATCCTGAAATCGCCAAGGGAACCGTAGCCGCAGTGAAACGACTGAACCACTACCTCTTCGAAGAGGGCGGTTTTCACGGCAGCCGGCATGATTACGACAGCAAGGCCAACAGCTACATCAGTGAGTTGCTCGATGATCGCGAGGGCCTGCCAATCACTCTTTCGGTGCTTTATCTGGAACTGGCCTCCCGCTTGCATATCAAGCAGGTTTACGGTGTCCCCCTGCCCGGGCGTTTCATGGTCGGCTACAAGGATGGGCCTGAAGGAGAACTGACACTTCTGGACGTGTTCAACAGGGGTAAGAAACTCACCATCGAGCAGGCGGCCATGCAGTTGACAGACCGGGATGAACTTGATGCTGAATATCTCAAACCGGCAAGCAAACGCAGCATCATCCTGCGCATGCTGCGCAATCTCATGAGCAGCACGATGGATCAGGAAAGTGCCGCGAAGGAGACGCTGCCATATCTGGATCTCGTCGTCGCCGTTGAGCCGGAATCCTCGGTCGAGCGCCTTACCCGCGCCCAGATGAATCAGCGCCTCGGTGACAAAGCCTCCGCCCGTGTCGATGTCCAATGGCTGATCGAACACTTCCCCGAATCCGGTCCCGATGAGATGCGGGTGCAATTGGACCGCTGGATGCAGAGTTTGCGGGAGGAGTGAAGCGCGGGCACCACCTTTCTGCGACAGCAGGCAGAGAGAGCCTTTATTCCGTCTTGCCACCTCCTGAACGCCCTGCTAAATCCTCTAAAGCTATGGCAAAAATTCAATACACCACCCCAGAAGGCGCAACCAGCGAAGTCGAACTCAATGCTGAGCACCTGCCACTCGGCCGCGCTGATGACAACGCAATCGTGATCGCGCACGACTCGGTGTCGAGTCACCATGGGGAGTTCACTTTTGACGGCACCTCATGGGTTTTCACCGATCTGGGCTCCACGAACGGAACAGCCAGCAATGGGCAAATTGTTGAGAGCCTGGAAATGACCAACGGTGGCGTCTTCAACATCGGCCATGTCGAGTGCGTCTTTTATGGAGATTACGCTGAAACCGAAGCTCCGGCAGCACACGGTGCCCGCAGCCACACCGTTTCCAACAGCGGCTATGGATCGACGCCCATTGACCGCAGCCGGCGCACCGGCTTCGGTCCGAAGAGCAAACCCAAGAGCAACGGGTACGCACCGCTTTACCTGTTGGGCCTGATCGGCCTGGGGGCCTGCGGGTATGCGATCTTCACCTTCACGAACCTGTCCGCCTAAACAATCAGGCGCTGTCTCCAGATGATGGTCTGCTGTCAGCAGCTCTCACTGACAGCCCTCTCTCATTCCCAACTCAACCAGCGGCGTGAAACCGCGCGAAAAAAACTCTGAAATGTCCAATACCATAATTGTCGGTGCCCAGTGGGGCGATGAAGGAAAAGGCAAGATTGTCGATTATCTCACGGAAAACACAGACGTGGTCGTGCGTGCCGCCGGCGGAAACAATGCCGGACACACCGTCATCAGC
>CANJVS010000432.1 GCA_947477755.1 Verrucomicrobiaceae bacterium
ATTGTCCAGACCGTAGGCGATTTCACCCTGGGACAGAGTTGACAGATCAGGCAGCGGCTCAGCGGGCTCGAGGCCGCAGAGGATGTATGTCTCCGCACTGGGGAACAGCTCATGGGCAAAGAGATAGTCGGTCCGCTGAAGGGATAAAACATCGCGCGATGCCGCTGCAAATCACCAATCTCCGATGAGGCCCAGCGGCGCACGGCACGACCGCGTCCATATTCATGCATGCGCCACAGGGCATCCATCTCCTGCTTGTGACGCGGCGATGCCGAAGATCCGTTCAATCCCGCAAACATGCGCGCGACATCATTGATGCCCGAAGAGTGAACCGGCACATTCAGCGAGCCGGCTCCAGCAAAGAGACGGCCGCCACCGGCCGATTCAGCGCGGCGCACGGTGCTTGATCCCGAACCTGAAGTGGAGGGGAGCTGGCAGGAACTAAGAGCGATGGCCACCAGGGCGGCAAAGGTCAGACTCAGAGAATGGCGGACAGGATGGTGACTCATAGATGGATGGACTTGGGCGGATGAAATGGAGATGAGCTTGGCGCGGGGCTTTTTTATCAAAATCTTTGCGCCGCCGTCAATGGCCGCAGTTCACATTTTCTTCCGGAGGATCAGTGTCCCTGATCTCGGCGGCTTCTTTGAGCTGTTCGATGAGTTCATTGAATTTCGCATCCTTGAACTCCTCCAGCATGCGCTGGCGAACGGCCTCCTTCACCATTTCAAAGGGCATGACTTCCTGCGGCTTGCAGCCAAGCAGGGTGCAGATGTGAAAGCCGAGCTGCGTGTGGAAAACCGGACTGATCTCCCCTTCCCTCATCGAAAAGGCAATCGTCTCGAACTCTTCCATGAACTCGCCGCGCTTGAACCAGCCCAGATCAATCTGCTGCTGATCATCGGCACGGTGCTCCTCGGCGATCTTCATGAAGTCCGCTCCATCAAGCAACTGCTTCCGCACGGCGCGCATGGCGGCGTAGACTTCCTCGCGGCTCCTGGCACCCTGAAGACTCTTGGTGATATGGGCTGCGTGCACCATTTCTTCAGTCATGTAATGCTGCGGATTCGCCTCGTAATAGGCCAGCAGTTCAGCGTCGGTCGGCACAGGCTCGGGGCCATAGACTTCACCCAGCAGTTTGTCGAGCCGCACGCCGCCGGCCACATTCACCCGCACCACGGCCTCATCCTTGTGCGGCATGCCGATGTTCATGTAAAACTGCTCCTCGCCTCCCGCCAGCTCGATGAGCTTGTTCAGACGCTCGGTGACATCGGCTTCATCGACTTCAGGCACGCGCTTTTTGGCCTCCTGGCTCAGGAGCACGCGGGAGATGATGTTGTCCTTGGCGTAACCGCGAAACTCCAGGTCGCGCTCGCAGCAGGAAACCTGCAGCATGCGCTCATAGTGCCCCTTCACGTTGCGGAATTCGCCTTCGATGATTTCGTCGTCCACTTCTTCGCTGTTGATGATCAGTGCCATGCGCGGATGGGGAACGCGATGGCACCTCTGTGCAAGGCGAAAGTGCTATTCTGCACTCAAGGCCGCATCATCGGGCAACGGCAGCCCCGGCACCGAAGCCAGCGGGGCGACGACATTCACCGTCCAGGGCCGGAAGCGCTCAAAGATGCCCGGGGCCAGCTCCTTGGACGTTTCATAGCCCCGGCGCAGCATCTCCATTTTGGCATCAATGTTATCGACATGATGCAGGGCCACGGCCTCAGGCGTCTTTGGCAGCACGGGTGAGCCAAACTCATACTGACCGTGATGAGAGGCGATGAGATGCAGCATGTGCAGACGCACCATTTCGCTCGCAGGCTCCAGCATCGCCCACTCGGCGGATTCAGGCCTGTCGTGCATGTCACGCCAGAGTTTGTTCACCAGTTCCAGGCCGAGCGTGATGTGGCCAAGCATCTCTCCATGAAGCTGATGAGGCATGGCGAAACTATTCTCGGGATAAGAGTTCTCCCAGAGCTTGCCGCAGTCATGAAACAGCACACCGGCGATGAGCAAGTCGGCATTCAAATGCGGATACACGCCGGCGATGGCTGCAGCGCAGCGCATCATCTGCGCGACATGCTCCACCAGTCCGCCGCGCCGCGCGTGATGATTTTCCCTCGCCGCCGCCGTGCGCCGGAACCGCTCACCGTGCTTCTCCAAAAACAGGCTGCACAGACAGCGCAGGCGCGGATCACGGAGCGCGGCGATGTGGTTTTCAATCCCGGCGTAGTCGGCCTGCTGCCGGGCGGCCAATTCGGCATCGCCTGCCAGAAGGCCGTGCTTTTCCTCATCCGAAAGCGTCCGCATCCGCGCCTGACGCGGCTCGATCCCGTACTTGCCGGCGTCCACCCACTGCGCCGTGATTTCGACAAAGCTGCCGCGCTGAAGCGCCCGCGCCTCGGGGAAGAGCGGGTTGTTGTCAAAGACACGCCAGACCATGGCGTCACCAGCATCGACGAGTTTGATCTCCAGGAATGGCGCACCCGTCGAGGTCTGCTTCTCCGTGCGATGATCCACCTGCACATGCACCCGGTAAGGCTGCGGCGAAGGACCGGCCACCTGCCGGAGCTGCGTGAGGGTCAAGCGGTCTGGCGCATCGTGATTCGGATCATCCATTCGGCGAGTGAAGGTGAGAACGCGCAAAGATCCAAGCCAAAACTGAACACCCTTTGTGATGAATGCTGACAGCATCAAATCCACGCCTCAACCCATCCTCGCGTGATGCCTAAAAAATAACACTCACCACCAGCCCTTCCTGATTCCATCAGCCGCAAATCGATTGGACGCGAATCCAATCAAAGCACTCCGACCAATTTCTTTTTACCCGGCCACCATGCAGGCCGAGCCTCGCCCCAAGTGAAATTCGTCGCAGCGACGGGCCCGTTGTGGCTGGTGTTCAAGCAGCGGAATCTGAAAACACCATGAAGGGATTGCCGATTGCCGGAAATTTTTCAATCACTCCACCGGCTTCACCCGCAATCGCCGCAGCGCGTAGAGCGGTGATTCCGATTCGCTGACCCGGCGCGCTCCATCGCGGCGTTTCGGACCAAACTTCTCGCGGTTTTCAGTGAAGACACTCTCCACGAACTCTTTGCTCCCAAGCACCAATCCATCGCTAAAATACCTCACCCGCAGCCGCACCATTTCGACCGTGCTCAGCTTGCCCTTTTCCCTCAGCACCTGCCTCGCTTCATCCGCCGTCACGCCCAGGCGCATCACCTTCCTGTTCTGCGCGTCTCTGATCTCCACGCCATTCGCAAACAGCAGGCAGCGATACGCCTCCGCTCCGCCTGATTGCTCCCAGCCATCTACCGGTTTTGCGGTCACCTTGCTCAGCCCGCGCTGCGCTCGCCTGCTGCCACTCACAGCCTCGGCGTAACCACACCAGCGGTAGTCTTTCGGATCTTCCACCAGCCCTGCGCGCACCGGGTTCAGATCGATGTAAGCCGCCATGGTGTGCAGGGGCTCGCCCTTGCCTTCCACAATCACACTTTTGTAGCGATCCATCCACAGCGTGCCCTTGCGTTCGTGCCGCTTGTTGAACCATCGGCTGTAGCGTTCCTTGACCTCTTTGACAAAGATCGACAGATCACAGAAGCGCTTCTTGATCGACTCCAGTTTC
>CANJVS010000433.1 GCA_947477755.1 Verrucomicrobiaceae bacterium
CCATTCTTGCGCAGCGGCCCGAG
Source organism: Verrucomicrobiaceae bacterium (assembly GCA_947477755.1). GTDB lineage: Bacteria > Verrucomicrobiota > Verrucomicrobiia > Verrucomicrobiales > Verrucomicrobiaceae > Prosthecobacter. The sequence continues at coordinate 24 of CANJVS010000433.1, forward strand.
ATTTTCGTCATCCCTGACATTCTCTGCAACAGCGGCGGCGTCATCGTTTCCTACTTTGAGTGGGTGCAGGACCTGCAAAGCTTCTTTTGGAGCGAGGGAGAGGTCATGGACAAGCTCTACCGCCTCCTTGAGCAGGCCTACATGCAGACCCTGAATCTCTCCCGGAAAAAGAACATCTCCATGCGCTTCGCCGCCCTCAGCCTCGGCATCAAGCGCGTGCATGACGCCAAGACCCTGCGTGGCCTGTATCCATAAAACACCGGCAGCGCGGGCGAATCACTGAACCCGGATCAGCGATCAACTCCTAACTGCAGGTGTATCATTCACTGCCAAGCACCTGGCCGATCCCACCTTCCGAACAACCATCAACGGCACTGCGTTCAAGGCTGCCGACGATGGACAATGCGCTCACGGTAGAAAGTCAGACGTTCCATGCGGCATTCAGCGCGAGCTTGATTTCACAAGACACGCAGGCCGTAGCGTCCATTCTTCCGGCTCAGTTTTACCGGTGCTGCATAGAGTGCGCTCAGGGACTGATTGGTGAGCCATTTTTGTTTTTCTCCCTGACACATGATTCGGCCTTCGCGGAGCATTAGAACGTGAGAGATGCATGGCAGGATCTCCTCAACGTGATGCGTCACCAGCACGAGAGAGGCGGCTTCCGGCCAGCCGGATATTTCAGTCATCCAGGCCAGGAATTGCTCGCGTGCGACGGGATCCAGACCGGCGCAGGGTTCATCGAGAATGAGCACATCAAACCTTGCCATGAGGGCGCGGCAGATGAGCACTTTTTGTTTTTCTCCCTGCGAGAGCGTACCCCAGAGGGACTTCATCAGATAGGAGCAACCTGCCGCTTCCAGCAGGCCTGCCGCCTGCTTCTTGAGGGTGGCGGATGGCGGTTCCCAAAGGTTCAGCTTGGCGTCACGCCCGCTGGCGATGACGTGAAACACGGGCTCGGAGGGTTCGATGTAGGTGGTGAGGGTGTTGGTGACGAGTCCGACGCTCTTGCGCACCTCACGCCAGTCACTGTTACCAAAGGTTTCGTCACCGATTTGAATGACGCCGTCTGTGGCCGGTTCATAACCAGTGATGAGATTGATGAGCGAGGTTTTCCCACAGCCATTCGGTCCGAGCACGCACCAATGCTGGCCGCGCGCAACCTGCCATGAGATGCCATCAAGAATACGCCGCCCACCGCGAACGAAGGTGGCGTCACGAACGCGAAGAATGGAGTCGGTCGGCATGTCTTACTTGGCCTTCACAAATCCATCCTTGAGCTGAACGGTGCGGTTAAACACAAGCCGGCCCGGTTGACTGTCCACCGGGTCGGTGAAGAAGTAACCCACACGCTCAAACTGATAATGTGCGCCCGGTTTGGCGGAGTCGATGGACGGCTCAATTTTGGCGGTGACGATCTCAAGCGAATGCGGGTTCATGAACTGGGTGAAATCGCCATCATCTCCGGCGGCCTCATCGGGTTGCTCGACACTGAAGAGTTTGTCGTAGAGGCGCACTTCGACGTCCATGGCCTGCGCGGCGCTGACCCAGTGGATGGTGCCTTTGACCTTGGGGCGGCCCACGGGTTTCGCGCCATGGCGGGTGGCCTCGTCATAGGTGCAGCGCAGTTCAGTGATGTTGCCTGCAGCATCCTTGATGACTTCCTGACAGATGATGCAAAACGCATACTTGAGACGGACTTCGCCTCCGGGCACGAGACGGTGAAAGCCCTGGCTTGGAACCTCCATAAAATCGTCGGCATCAATGTAAAGTTCCCGGCTCAGCGGCACCAGCCGCTTGCCATCGGCCTCGTTCTCCGGGTTGTTCACCAGCTCAATCTGCTCGATTTGATCTTCCGGATAGTTCGTTAGAACCACCTTGACCGGACGCAGCACCGCGTAGACTCGCTGAGCATGCTGGTTCAGATCCTCGCGAACCGTGTGCTCCAAAAGTCCAAGGTCCGTCAATGATGGATATTTGGTTAAACCAATGGTCTTGCAAAAGTTGCGAATCGCTGCCGGCGTGTAACCGCGGCGGCGGATGCCACTGATGGTGGGCATGCGCGGATCATCCCAGCCGCTGACAAGACCGTCTTTCACCAGACGCAGCAGCTTGCGCTTGCTCATCACCGTGTAGGTCAGGCTCAGGCGGGCAAACTCCCGCTGATAGGGCTGACCGGGCAGGCCATCGACATTGGCAATGAGCCACTCATAGAGCGGCCGGTGATGCTCAAACTCGAGAGTGCAAAGACTGTGCGTGATCGACTCCAACGCATCGCTCAACGGGTGCGCATAATCATACATCGGGTAGATGCACCAGGAATCACCCGTGCGGTGATGATGGGCGCGCAGAATTCGATAGATGGCCGGATCACGCATGTTCATGTTTGGCGATGCCATGTCGATCCTGGCCCGCAGCACCCGCTCACCTTCCTTGAACTCACCCGCACGCATCCGCGCAAAGAGGTCCAGATTCTCCTCCACGCTGCGCTCACGATAAGGACTGGCAGTACCCGGCGCGGTCAGCGTGCCGCGATTGGCGCGCATCTGCTCAGGTGTTTGGTCATCGACGTACGCGAGGCCCTTCTTGATCAGATTCACGGCAAAGCCGTAGAGCTTCTCAAAATAGTCGCTTGCATAGTAAAGGTGATCCCCCCAGTCAAAACCGAGCCACTTCACGTCCTGCTTGATGCTGTCCACATACTCGACCTCCTCCTTCGTCGGGTTGGTGTCATCAAAGCGCAGGTGGCAGCGTGCATTCGGCGCATTTTCAAGGGCAAGGCCGAAGTTCAAGCAGATGCTCTTGGCATGACCGATGTGCAGGCAGCCATTGGGCTCAGGTGGGAAGCGGGTGATGACCCATCCATCATTGCGCTGCGCTGACACATCGGCAGCGATCATTTCACGGATAAAATCCAGGGAGGCAGGGGCGGAAGCAGAGTCAGACATGGGGGGCGGAGGTTTACTGCGGACAGGCTGTGAGTCAAGGAACGTCAAATCGTCCAAGCCTTCAGGAACCCGTTCCCGACACGTTGGAAATAAGGCAATTGGGGGCCAAAACCCGGGCAGCCCCCTAGTTTGGAAAAAATACGACGCGAATATTGACACCCCTCTAAGCAAACCGATATAGTTCGGACCTATGCTCAGGCAAATCATCGGACAACCACCAGAAGCACAAAAGGATACGCGTCCCGAGGCACCCGCTGCGGCCCAATCACCCGTTCGCACCCCAATCCTCTCCAACACGACTCCCGCTGCCCAATCACCACAACGCGCATCCACCTCTTTCAACATGACATCTAGCAAAAATGTTCTGGCCAACGACGTCGAAATCAAAGGCGTCATCAAATTTTCCCATGACCTCATCATTGATGGCAAAATCGAGGGCGAAGTCGTTTCCGATGGCAGCCTGACTGTTGGTGAAAACGCCATGATCCGGGGTGAAGTAAAGACCCGCTCGGTGGTCATTTTCGGCAAGATCGAAGGCAACATCAATGTGGTGGAACGCTGCTCGCTTAAAAGCAGCGCCATCCTCGTCGGCGACATCAGTGCCGGTGCCCTGTCCATCGAGGAAGGTGCCACATTCATGGG
>CANJVS010000434.1 GCA_947477755.1 Verrucomicrobiaceae bacterium
GCCAGAGATACCATGCAGCCAGCGTGCGGTGGGGTTGCCAGCGCTCAGCCAGCAGCCGGAAATCCTTTGGCTTGGGCATCTCCTCCAGCTTCATCGCGAGGCGCCAGCCATTGCGCACCCCATAGTCATCACTCGGAAAAACATCCGGGCGGCCCAGGGTGAAGATGAGCAGCATCTCCACCGTCCAGCGGCCAACGCCGCGCACCTGCACCAGCCGCTCGATCAGCTCCGCGTCATCCAGTTTCAAGGCTGCCGCGCGAGTCGGGATCTGACCGCTAAGTGTCTTTGCCGCGATGTCGCGCACAGCCAGCAGCTTGCCCATGGAGAAACCGCAACCGCGCAGTTCCGACTCTTGCGCCGCCAGCACCTGCGCCGGCTTCGGGAAACGCACTCCGGGAAACAACGCCCTGAACCGCTTCAAAATGGCCTCCGCCGCATTCGCATGCAACTGCTGATGCGCCACCGCGCTCACCAGCGCTTCATACGGTGACCGCTTCTGTGCCACCAGTTGACAGGGCCCGTGTGCCTTGATCAGGCGGCGCATCACCGCGCAATGTTTTGACAGATAGGCTTCAGCGTCAGAGTGCATGAGAAGTTTCAAACTGTCCGCTTCCGCCCAACACCGCAAGCATACAGAACTCGCCCCGGAATCCGGGAACTGCGAACTGGGAGAAATGCCCATTTGATTCCGCTCACATCATCGACATTGCTTGCACGCTCAGACGACTGAAAAAATCATGGCCAAACTCACCTTCGCACTCGAAGACGGACAGGAAGTGGTGACTTCCCTCACAGACCGCCTCACCATCGGCCGGGGCGAGGGCAATGACGTGGTCGTCAATGATGAGGACCTCTCTGAAGAGCACGCCGAATTACGACAAAATCCTGACGGCAGTTATGAAGTTCTCGATCTCGACTCCGTCACCGGCACCTTCGTCAATGACCAGCGCGTGCAAAGCCGCATCCTCAGTCAGGGCGACCGGCTCGCCTTCGGCCCACTGACGGCCGTTCTTGATCTTGAAGAGCCTGCCACCGCAGTTTCGACATCGGACCAAGACGCAGCCAGTTCACAAAGGATCGAAGCCGCCGAAAAGCAGCTCGCCCACTTGCAGAGAGCAGTTCAGGAAGCTGAAGCCGCGCATGGTCAGTGGCTTACCTCCATTCATGAATTGGCCAGTCAGCATGAAAAGAAAACAGCCTCCCTTGAAGGTCTCACCGCGCAGCTGCTTCAGGAGACATCCCGGCAGGAGCAGCTCCGCCGTGACACCACCGGGGTAGAAGCCCGCCTCGCAGATCTCCGCCAGCAGGAAAGTCAGGCCAAAACCGCAGCACAACAGGAGACCGCACGCCATGAGCAGCTCTGCCGGGAAAGTGCCCAGGCAGAGGCCCGTCTTACCGATCTGCGTCAGCAGATCGTGAGCCTCGATCAAGGCCGTCAGGAAAGCGAGAGCCGCGCCACGGAGCTTCAAAATCAGATCAAATCAGCCGAGCAGTCGCTCGATTTCCTCAGCCAGCGTCAGAACGAAATAGCGGCGCGTCATCAGGAGCTCGCCGACATCGAGGCAAAACTCGCCCAAACGAACCTCTTCAACACACAGGCCGAAGCGCGACGCGCCTCACTGATCCAGGAACATCAGCGCAGTGAAGACGCCCTGCGCCACCTCCAAGCCAGCATCCATTCCTGTGAAATGATCCTCGCCAGCCGCCGCTCCGACCTCCTTGCCGAGACCAAGCTTCTCGAAGAAACCATGAGGCGCCGCGTCGACTTTGAAACCCAGTGCCAGAATCTGGCCAACACCGAGCAAAAGCTCAACCAGGCACGCGAACGGCTCGCCGATCTCCAGAAACAAACGCCCACTCCGCAGCCCACCGCCGCTTCGCCAGCCTCCCCCGCCCCGCTTCCCGGAGCTCGCAGAAACCGCATCGTCGCCATCGGGTCTCCCCGTTCCAACGTGATCCCGATGAAGTCCGAGCGGATCATTAAAAAGAACACCAGCACCCCGCCCCGCCCCGATGCCCCGCAGAGTTAAAGGCGGGATGGATGCGCTGATCCTGGCAACCGTGGTGAGAGCTTCTTGTTGAGCGCCTGAAACCGCAGCCATTCAGACCAAGACAAGTCCACGCCAGCAAGTCATCGCAGTGCGCCACCAACGGCAGCGCCGCCGCCACCGTGAGCCGGTCACTGGCCCATCATGCCGACCATGGAAAGTCAATGGGCAGAGGAATCATGGGCAGGGGAATGAAAGCCCATCGATTCATCCTGCAAGACTACTCAACTTTTGGATCAGTCCAGTCCGGAGCCCCAGTCTGAGATGCAATGCCTGGCCGATACGATGATGAACGAGTGCTGGCACTGCGACGGTGATTCAGACCCCCTCTCCTCCGGAAGGACAGGGCCGGGTTCAGGCGTTGAAGCATCTATTGTTAGATCGAACCGGTCCCAAGGCCACGCCGATGCGATCGAAAAGCCCAAACAACGATTGAGTCATGGCGCTCACCGCGGCAAGGCCGTGTTCAAACCAGCGGGGCATTTTCAGGCTCGTTCCTCGCAGCAATGCTCCCTTTTATGTCAGGCATTGCGGTCAAATTTATTTGGCGCGTTCTTCATTCTGCTGTTTGCGTGAAACGTCCTGCTCATCCCTAGGTGCACCGAAGACCAAAACAAAAACTGCTGCCAAAAATCCGACAACCGCCCACCACTTGACGGGAATGAAAAACAGCGAGTCAGACGAGCGGAGTGTTATCTCTCGCTGAGTTGCCTTGTCTATGACAACGCGAGTCCCTCGCCGCTCCAAGGAAGCTCCGGCCAACCAACAAAAGAGCGAGCCAAGAGCAATGCCGGCTGCAATAACCCAATCGTGAGACGCTGTGTAGCCTGCGCCCCAAATGGAGTTGGCTGTGAAACTGGTAGTCCAGTATCCGATCACGAATAAAATGATGACAACGATTCCGTTGCCCTTCCAGATAATCATGTTTTGCGATGGTTTGTTTTGAATTGATGCGCAGCGACGCCTAGCATTGTATAGCCACAATCAATGGCAGACGAATCAGATCCGCCCACAGGACGTTGGTGGATTGGCGGGGTTGTGTTGAGGTCAAAGGGCACTGTTCACGAAAAGCAAGGGGGTTTGATGAATGAGCCGATTGCAGCGATAAAGCCGCCAGAGGTCAAGCCATGGTTGCGCCAAGTCGTCGAGGAGGCTGCCTCCTGCTCACTCACGCACTCAATGCGGAATGACTCCAAGATGGCAAGTGGTTGTCATTCTGTGTGTTCCGTGTGTTCCGTAGGCCGCCTCTTTTTTGACAGTCTGGTCTGCGCCAAGAAACCGACACTGCACCCGGAGCCATGCAGACTTCAGGTGTCTGAATTGGCAGAAAGTCGGGGCTTGCTAAAGCGGGCACGTTTTCGCTAAGGTGTGCGCATGACTCAATCTGAACGCGAAGCCCTGTTTGATCTGCTGACTCTCTCCATCTACTCCGACCATCACGTCTCACTGACTGAGGAGGCGCTGCTGGAATCAGCCTTCATCGCTGAGGGATGGGACTCTGAGTACCCGAAGAATCTGTTTCTGGAAAAATCTTTTGCCAGAGCGCGC
>CANJVS010000435.1 GCA_947477755.1 Verrucomicrobiaceae bacterium
GATCTCGGCATCCACGGCGTGATGAAGGACATCAAGACGCCGAATCTCGATGCACTGGCCCGCAGCGGCGTGGTGGCGACGCATGGCTACAGCACCGCGCCGCAGTGCGTGCCTTCACGGGGCGGATTGATGACGGGGAAGTTCCAGGGACGCTTCGATCTCGACAACAACGGCTCCGCGCTTGATGGCTTCAACAAGGAGACCACCATCGCCACGCGATTGCAGAGCGCGGGCTATGTCACGGCGCAGTTCGGCAAATGGCATCTGGGACCGCAGAGCGAGATCACGCGGCATGGCTTCAAGCATGTGTATTCGCAGCACAGCGGGCAGAAATTCGCCGCGAACATCAGCATCGACGGCAAAGACCGGCCGATGAGCGATCTCGCGCCGGAGGCGTATCACCTCGACGGTTGCTCAAAGGCCGCCGCTTCGATCATCGAGCGCTACAAAGACCAGCCCCTCTTTCTGTATGTCGCCTACCGCGGCCCGCACACGCCGCTGGACGCGCCGCAGAGCTACATGGACCGCTTCCCCGGCCAGATGCCGGAACGGCGCCGTGCCGCGCTGGCCATGCTCTCCGCGATCGATGACGGTGTGGGCCTGATCACGAGCACCTTGAACAAGCATGGCCTAACTAAAAAGACGCTCATCTTTTTTATCGGCGACAACGGTGCTCCGCTGAAGATCCACAAGATCGACTCGCCCCTCAACGGAGATGCCGGCGGCTGGGACGGCAGCCTGAACACGCCACTCAATGGTGAAAAAGGCATGCTGGCTGAAGGTGGCATGTCCACGCCCTTCCTCATCGCCTGGCCCGGCGTGATCCCAGGCGGGCAGACGTATGAGCATCCCGTCAGCGCTCTCGATTTCGCGGCGACAGCCGTCAAAGTGGCTGGAGTTTCAGTTCCAGATGTTGCGGCTAAAGCCGCAGCCACTTTGGATGGCGTGAATCTCCTCCCGCATCTCACCGGTGAAAACAAAGCCCCGCCGCACGAAGCCCTCTACTGGCGCTGGATGGCCCAGTGCGCCATTCGCGAAGGGAACTGGAAACTCCTGCGCGGTGGCGAGCGCGAGTACCTCTACGACCTCAGCACTGACCGCGAAGAAAAACACAACCTCGCCGCACAGCATCCCGAGATCGCCACGCGACTCCGCGCGAAGCTCAAGACCTGGGCCGACGGCCTCAATCCGCCCGGCATGACGCTTGGCCCCATGGCCGCGACCTGGAACGATTACTTCGATCATTACCTCGAAGGCAAAGTCATCGCCCCGCGCGCCGAAGCACCCGCCGCCAATGCCTCGGAAACCAAAGGCTGGGAAGCACGCAATGGCAAGCTCACCGCCAAAGACGGCCTTTTCATCCTCACACCCGACAAGGCCGACAAACCCACCTTCATCACGAAATCCAAGCTCAAGCTCGCCGGTCCAGTCACCGCCAAGATCACCCTCAAAACCGCCGCCAACGGCCAGGGATCCATCGCCTGGCGCATCGACGGTGACAAAGATTTCCTCCCCGCCAACCGCGTTGCTTTTCCCATCCAAGGCTCCGACAGCTGGCAGACGCACACTCTCCAAATCCCCACCACCGGCCGTGTCATCCATGTCCGCGTGCATCTGCCTGCGGGAGGCGCGGAGTTCCGGGAGATTGAGTTGAAGAGCGGGAAGCGGTGATTGACCTTCCGAGGTCAGTGATGTAAAACTTCCATCATGACACGGACCCAGATTCAACTGCCCGACGAACTCTACCAGCGAGCCAAAACCTTCGCCTCTCAACGGGAGATTTCCCTCGCGGAGATGACACGCCGGGGGTTGGAGTTGTTCCTCGCCCGCTTTCCAGAAGAAGCCCCGAAAAAGCGGGCGTGGAAACTACCCAAGGTGCGCAGTGGCGGACTCAAAGTCCCTCTTGAGGATCTGCACCGGATCGCCGCTGCGGATGAGGAAATTCGCAGCCTTGGCAAGCGATGATTTCCATCGACACGAACATCCTCTTTGCCGCCCTCGACGCAGATAACGCCCTTCACAGCAAGGCAATCACCTTCATCGACTCGCTCCAGGATCGCGATGATGTCGCCATCAGCGAGTTCATGCTGTTAGAACTGTACTGCCTGCTCCGCAATCCAGCAGCCCTCACCAAGCCTCTCAGCGCTGCGGCAGCAGCGGATGTCTGTGAGGCCTTCCGACACCACCCGAGCTGGCAGGTGATCGGCTTCCCGCCGGATAGCCGCAGCTTTCACGATCAGTTCTGGCCTCGACTCAGAGGCAAAGACTTTGCCCGCCGCCGTGCCTTTGATTGGCGCGCAGGACTCAGCCTGATCCATCAGGGCGTCACCGAGTTTGCGACCGTGAACCTGAAAGACTTTCAGAATTTCGGGTTCATTCGAGTGTGGAATCCATTGGTATAGCCCCCTGAATAGCTCGACGCCGTGTGCAATCAACCCGACCCGCAAGGGGCCACATTTCACGGCTGACAAGCGAGCAAGCTGATGCAGATTTTATCAGATGCCTGTCGAGCCACGATCTGAATCCCCGCCAAAATCAGCCACATGTCACATTTGGGCTCGGCGGATTAGCTTTTGCCTGGCAGGACTATGTTGGTTTGGTTGCCTGCCGCTGGCGCTTTTCACCGTGCTCTTCGTTTTCGATTCTGGACCGCATGGCTCGTTCAGCTATGTCTGGATCATGTTTGGCTTCCTGACTTTGCTTAGTGGTGGTGTGGGCTGGTTGTTTTACTTCGCTGGCAAGACGGAGGACAAAGACAGTCATAGTCAGGAGCGGTAAGTGTCAAAAAACGAAGTGACACCACCTTCTCCAAATCCGACACACTCTTTGCCGGAATGTCGGCGCGTTGGCGACGTTTTAGGACCGATGCTTCGATCCCTTCTCATCCTCTTCGCCCTTGGCTCATCCGCTTTCGCGGTGCAGCCGAACGTCATTGTTATTCTCGCCGATGACCTGGGCTGGAGTGACACGACGCTTTACGGCAACACGGCGTATTACCAGACACCGAACGTCGAGCGCCTCGCCAGGCGCGGCATGACCTTCACTCGGGCGTATTCGGCCAGTCCGTTGTGCTCACCCACGCGTTCGGCTCTGCTCACGGGACAAAGCCCGGCACGCACGGGCATCACGGTGCCGAACTGCCACGTGCCGCAGGTCGTGCTGCAGGCGACGACAGGCAAGAAGGCTCCACCCGATCAAAAGGCCATCCAGCCCGAGCCGGTGACGCGGCTGAAGACCGAGTACCGCACGCTCGCGGAAACGCTGAAGGACGCGGGCTATGCCACCGCGCACTTCGGCAAATGGCATCTCGGGCCGGAGCCGTATTCGCCGCTGCAGCAGGGATTTGATTTTGATCTGCCGCATCATCCGGGACCCGGGCCTGCGGGCACGTATGTCGCGCCGTGGAAGTTTGCGAACTTCAAAGAGAAATCGCCCGGCGAGCACAGCGAGGACCGCATGGCCGCCGAGGCGGTGGCGTGGATGGAGCGGTCCAAGGACAAACCCTTCTACCTGAACTACTGGATGTTCAGCGTGCATGCGCCCTTTGATGCGAAGAAGGCGAACATCGAAAAGCATCGC
>CANJVS010000436.1 GCA_947477755.1 Verrucomicrobiaceae bacterium
ATTCTTGGAACCCTTGGCTTTGATGACCTTGGTCGTTTCAGTACCATCGCCACCGCCGATCTCGGCCCATACGCTTTGGGAAACGGCACGGTCACCGGATGTTGGTTTGTCGCCAGCGCCGGGAGTCGGAGCGGAGACTGGAGCGGCCGGAGCCGGGGCGGGAGCAGCAGCTTCTGGAGCTGGTGCCGGGGTCGTTGTTTCTTCGTCTGCCATACAGATAGTGATTGAATTACTGGAGTGTTGCCCTCGGGATTAGCCCTTTTTAGCAGTGGCCTTGCTTTGAGCGCCGACCGTCTTGCGTGGTCCCTTGCGAGTGCGGGCGTTGGTGTGAGTGCGCTGACCATGCACTGGCAGACCGCGGCGATGACGGTGAGCACGATAGCAGTTGATGCCGAGGATGCGCTTCATGTGCATCTGGATCTCACGGCGAAGGTCGCCTTCGATCACGATCTTCATGCCCTGAATGATCTGGGTGATCTGGGTGACCTGATCGTCCGTCAGTTCTCCTGCGCGGATGTTCGGGTCAATGTTCGCATGAGCCAGAATTTTGCGGCTCATTGGAAGACCGATGCCGTAAATGTACGGCAAAGAGTATTCGATTTTCTTTTCGTTCGGGATTTCGACTCCAAGTAGGCGTGCCATATAAAAAGGTGCTGAGTAAAAAAGGAGGTTTAGCCCTGGCGCTGCTTATGGCGTGGGTTTTTGCAGACAACGCGAACAACTCCTTTGCGGCGGATCACGCGGCAAAGTTCGCAAAGAGGTTTCACAGACGGACGAACTCGCATAGAATCAGGATAGATGGGGAAACCCGGCCTTGAGGCGGGGAGTCGGAAGTCCTACCACTGAGGATTTACCGCGCAACTGACTTTTTTGAGTTTTTCACAATCGGAATTGCTCAGCACCCGTTAAGCATTCCACTCAAATTGACCGGTTGCGATCAGGCTTTTTTGACCTTGGAGATCACTTTTTTAAAGGGCCAGGTGATCACGACAATCAAGGCGCCAGCGATCGAGGCGAACAATTGCATTGGCAGCAGGATGGCGCGCAACAGAGGATTCATCGCCTTTTGCAGCGCAGGCCGCTGTGACCAAAGGAGCGTCAGCGCGGTGATCAGAATGATGCCGGCAAATTTGATGAGTTTCACCTTGGTGGGGCCCATCTGCTCGAAGAAGTCATGGAATTGCAACTCGGCGATCAACAGCAGTCCCACATAGCCAATCAGTACAAAGGCGGTGTGCTCCAGGACCGGATATTTGGTGATCATCTTCACAGCCACTCCGGCAATCAATCTCAGGGCAATGATGCCGATGGTGACGCCCACATATACCGGCCAGAGCTCATTGGGACTCAGGGCGATGGCCGCCACTACATTATCCACACTCAGGCTCAGATCCATGAGCGAGATCATCGTAACCGTGCCGGCAAAAGTGCGATGGTGAACGTTCAACGCCTCGCCCTCATCCTCGCCGATTCCTTTTTGTCCGGCGAAGTGAGCGCACATCAACCACACCAGATAAAGCGCTCCGATGAACATGATCCAGTGGTTGCCGATGATGTAAGAGGCAAACAAGAGCGCCAAAAGACGGAATCCGTAGGCGCCGATGTAGCCGATGTTCATCGCCTTTGTCCGCTCCTTCGCATCAAGATGGGCGGCCATGGCGGCGATAGCCAGGGCATTGTCGACTGACAACAGCCCTTCAATCAAAACCAACCCCATGATAACGGGCAGCGCGTGAACAAAATGGTTCCAGAGTTCGGGAATGGAAGTGGCGAGGAGAACAGCAGTCATCGGTGGGATATTGGAGATGAAGAGCGATCTTCAAAGCGCAATTTTTAAGCTGCTGAGATCAGACAACCGCCCGCCCGGCGACTGAAAGCGCTGATGAGTGTGGCTCTGCGCAAATTCGCCTAGAGTCTGCGCTCTCTCATATGGCCCAGTGATCAAAGGGTGCCATCATCGTCATACGAGACGGTTACCCCGCCCATGACGTCTGGGCAGATTTGTGGAAACTGGATGCGGTAGCGACTCGCCTGTATCGATGGCGGGTTTTCAGCAATCTTCCGTACTCAGCACCACATGACATTTAGTTAGGGCGTTTTACGCGACCCGATTGAACCAACGTCATGGCACTGACGAATGGCCGGAGCGGCCTACTTGAGTTCGATGGATGTAAGCATCTTCAAAACGGCTTCGCCATTGGCCTCAGCCTCAGCCATTGGTGCCCAGACACTCAGGATGAAGAATTTTTCAGCGCCCTTTTTGGCAAACTGATAAACGCCAACCTTGTGATCCATGCCGCCGCCCTTGGCCACGCCTTCGCTGGAGATCAGGGTGTTGCCAGTGTCGTCATCCATTTTGACCTTGGGCTCCCCATTCTCATTCCAAACGATGCTTTCATATCGCGCACCGGCCTTCTTGCTGATGGACTCCATCGCATCCCCGATGTGCTCCATGTCGATGGCGATCACAGAGCAGGTGAACTGCTTGTCCAGCGACACAATGTAGCAACCTGTCTCGTCTTTCTCGATCGTCCAATTGGCCGGCAGCTTCATGGCGAAAGCGGGATTGTCTTTGTCCGGGAAACGGAAGGTCTGCAATTTCCCGCTGCTGTGGGGGCGAATGGAACGCAACACTGAATAGCCTGCTTCGCTGTGCTGCTTGAAGCCCTGCTCCGACGAAATGATCTGCATCAGCAGGAATGTTTCGGCCTCAGGAGCGCTGATGAGGACGGAACTGATGAGGGCCGTGCCATCTTCATCCTCACCCTTCGCCCGCAGATTGAGAAGATTCACTCCCCGGCCATTGACCTTCTCCACTTCGTCGTATTTCACATTTTTAAAGCCATCCTCAACCAGCTTCTTGGCTTCCTTGACCGCCGCGTCTGGCTCATTCAGCGCGGATTCCAGCGGGGCCAGCGACAGGAAGAAGCTGCCATCATCCTTCGGATTGGCAAAAAGAGCGCCACTCTTCGCTTTCACCACCCAGCCATCCGGGAAGACCATATCAATGACCGGTTTTTGGTGGGATACTTGGCGGGTTGCTCCGCCATCACAAGCGTGGAGCAGGTCAGGGCGGTCAGGAGAAGCAAGGAGGAGTGTTTCATAAAGGCGGATCGCCAGAAGGCGTTAAAGGTTTGATGAAGTGCCTTCTGTTGTCATGATTTTTCAAAGGCATTCGTCAGAAAATCGGAAATTTAATGCGGAGGGACAGTCCCAAAGCCGCCTGCATCAGACATCCGGGGCCATGTGCTGGAGTGAATCGGGTGCCCTCAATCCTTGCCGGTCACCCGGCATGGCCGCTGAATGCGCGGGTAAAATGGAACCCGAATCTTACCATTGCCGGGATACCGCCTGTTCCGGCCGTTTGCAGGTGCCCGGCGAGGGTTGCGTTTTTCCATTTGCCCATTTGGAGCCAGCGGCTTACTTGCGCGCCCGTTTCCACCCCCTTTCTAAAAGCCCGAAAGCCATGCTTGAATTTTTCCGCCGCCACCGTGGTGCCTTCCTCACCACCCTGACCATCATCATCATTCTCAGTTTCTCCGTCTGGGGTGGCTGGAAGTCCGGC
>CANJVS010000437.1 GCA_947477755.1 Verrucomicrobiaceae bacterium
CGATTTCACTCATAATCTCATCTTCCACAACTCATATTTTCATCTTTTAAACACGTTTCATCCAAATAAAAGACGCCCAAAGATGATGGCGGCCACCATTCCGATGAAATCAGCCGTCAATCCAGCCATGAGCGCGTGACGGAAGCGGCGAATGCCAACGCTGCCGAAGTAGACGGTAAGAACATAGAACGTCGTTTCAGTCGAACCGTAGAGGATGGCCGCGGTGAATTTGACCATCTCGCTCAAATCCGGGCGGGTGAGGATCTCATTGAGAATGCCCTGCGCACCGGAACCACTGAGTGGCCTCATGAGAGCAAGGGAGAGAAGTTCCACCGGAAAACCGAGCAAGCCTAAAACCGGGGCCAGGGCATACTCCAGCAATTGAAAGGCTCCCGACTCACGCAGGATCGCCAGAACAGCAAGCATGGCCACGAGGTAGGGCATGATGCGAACAGCGACTTGGAAGCCCTCCTTGGCTCCATCGACAAACTCTTCATACACTCGCACCCCGCGCGCCCAGGCGACACCGACAGCAAGGATGAGGATGGCCGGGATCGCCAAACCTGATGTGCCGTCCATCATGCGCCGCCACACAGGAGGCTCAGGTTTGGTCTCCCGGGTGCTGGTGGCCTGGGCCATCTCCTTGTTCTTCGCAAGCGTGGCCATGGCTTCGGCTTTGCGTTGAGCAGATTTCTCGAGAACCGAGGCCAACCCGGATTGCTGGAGCACCGTTTTTCTCCAAACGGGTGGCCCGAGCTCGAGCGCTGAGACACCGATGAAAAGGACTGCCAGAAAGCAAAGCCACCTGCGGGCTCGGCTGGAAATGCCACCGGTCGAACCTGTCGACACCGCACTCTTGTTCTCGATCTCCTCCTCGTCAGGCAGGGAGACAAATTGCGGGAGTCTTTGAAAACTCTTGGCCGCCATCACCGCACCGAAAGAGGCGCAGGCGGTGGCAAGAATGGTCGGGACAATGACTTGGTAGCTGTTTCTGATGCCGGCGGCATTCAGGAAGTTCATGGCCGACATCGGGATCAAAGTGAAAGCGCCGGTATTCAGCGCCAGGAAGGTGATCATGGCATTGCTGGCGCTTTGCTTATGCGGGTTGAGTTCCTGCAGATGCCCCATGGCCTTCAGTCCGAGAGGCGTGGCATTGTTCGAAAGGCCGAGCATGTTCGCCGAAAGGTTCATCACCATCGCACTCATGGCCGGGTGCTCCGTCGGCACGTCCGGAAATAGCCGGCGCAGCAAGGGCGAAAGCAGTCGGACCACAGCCTCAAGCACACCCGCTTTTTCCAGCAGGCGCAGCACCCCGAGCCAGAACATCATCATGCCAGCCAGTGGCAGGGCGATGCCCATGACGGCCTTTTCCGCGCCTTTCATGGCCGCATCGATCACGCTGGCATCACCCGACACTCGACCCACGAGTCCGGCGACAATCAATCCAATGAAGAGCAGCGTGGCCCAGATGTAATTCAGCATGGCGGTAGAGTGCGTTGAGTTTGAGAGCTATTCAATCACGCCCCATCAATCGACGCACTTCATCTTCGCCATAGGCGGATTTGCGGCCTTTTTCATCCAGTTCGATAAATTTCGGCGTGTTATCCTTCGCCGCACTTTTTGAGGCGCGGACGTCGGCATTCGTTTTGAAGACATCATCGGCCCCGGTGAAAATTTTGGTTCCACTCCTCAGTGCCTTGTCAGCAAATGGACTCCTGTTCGTTTTGAAACTGTCATCACCATAGGCCGGAGACTTGTCACGCTCGGCGAAGCTTTGCCCGCCCATCGGACTTGAGTGGTCAGCCTCTGCCGACTGCTTCGTCTTGAACGCTCCGGTGCTGAAAGATTTCACCCCGTTGAAATCCCGGGCACCATACTTCTGGCGGCTGAGCCAGGCGGTATTGCGCTCTTTTTTGCCAAAGGAAGCCTGCATCGTTTTATCGAACTGGCTGCGGTCATTGGGATCATTCATGCGCTTCATCGAATTCGCGATGCGCTTGGACATGGGCTGACCGCCCAACTCCTTTCGCCTGTCCGACTTGGAAGACGAACAGCCAATCATCAGGCATGCAAACAGGGCGATGAACCAATAAGCTTTCATGGGGAGGGAACCAGAGTGGCAGGCGAAGGAATGCCGAGCGCCCGGGATGCAAGGAACAACACCTCCTTCTCAATGCCACCGGGAAGATGAAACTTCCGCAACTCGGCCCGGAGATCCGGCAGGCGACCCCATGCGGCGTAAAGATCAAACAATACCTTCGGAGCTTCATTTGGCTGTGTCCAAAGTGCGTGCATGAGATAGCTCTCGGCGGCTTCAAACTCGCGCTGCTGGATCAGGTAGCGTGTCCACGCCGCGCTGAGATCCGGCTGCATGCCGTTGGTGGCATCAAGACGATCCAGTGCGGAGAGATAAAGCTCGCGCGCCAGGGCGGTCTCTCCGCTCTCCTCCAAAGCCTGAGCCCAGGCCACCGTCTGAACACCGCCCGGAAAGGGCATCCGCACCACTTCAGCAAAGATTTCCTGAACGATGGTGCGATCCCCCAGGGCATGAGCGACGCGCAGCACGAGCGGCAACTTGCGGCCATCCAGGCGCAGTGTCGGCTGATCCTGAAGCACCAGGCAAGCACGCCAGGCCCACTCGGCGCGCTTATTTTTCAAAAGTGTTTCCGCACCAAGTTCGAGGCAGATGCGGTCACCTTCGCGCACAGCCATCCAGCCCTGGGAGAGATCATCCCCCAATGACTCGGGCGCACCTTCTGCAAACGCGCACAAGGCCAGAGTTGCGAGTGGACGATCAGCACCTGCACGTGATTCGGCGCGCAGCAGATTGATCCAGGCCGGGCGATTGGCGCCGGGTGCCTGAGTTCCCAGCCAATCGACAAGCTGCTGCAAGGTTTCACGGTTGCGGCTTCTCACCCTGAACAGCGCCGCCACCTGTGAACGACCGCGCTCGGGTGTCCATGCCGCCTCATGAGCAAGCAGCTTCAGCAACTCCAGCCGCAACCGGAAGCGATCCCCATCATCCTTCAAGGAACGCTCCGCCTGGGTTAGAAAATTCATCGCCTCCGTGCCACGGCCCTGAACGCGCGAAAGCTCGGTGAGATGGGCGATGCAATCGATGGATTTGATCGCCACCGCCAGTGTCATCAATTCACGAAACTCCTCCCAACCCTTCGTTTGGATCACCAGATCGGCGCGCAATTTCAAAATCTCCCTGCCAAAGGCACCGGACTTCTCCGTGACAGGCACCGAACGCAATGCCTCAAGCGCGGCCGCAGAGCGACCCGTCTTGATCAGCAGCCTGGCTCGGTGCACGCAACTCTCGGCATCCGGCAAAATGCCTTTGGCCGCATTCGCGGTGTAGGCCTCATGCAACCGGTCCCAGGCAGCGAGGGCCAGAGTTTCCTGGCCTAACTTTTCATGCAGTAACGCCAGTTCGCGCAGATACGGCACGGCGTCCGGAATGCGTCCATGAAGCAGGCGCGTGGTCTGCGGTTGATGCCCCAGCCGGTGCAGTTCCGCCATATCAAAATCAAGCGCCAGGAAATGCGC
>CANJVS010000438.1 GCA_947477755.1 Verrucomicrobiaceae bacterium
AGGAGTGGTGCCTCCGAGATTGCAGCAGGGCCTGAGTCGGATGCCAAATTGCCACTGTTCAGCAATGACTGAACGAGATTGGCCCCCACGCGGGTGACCGTAGAGGCACCGAATGGAGAACCTCCAGAATTACCGATGTCCAAGCCCAGGCCGGTGGGACTGCTGTTACCTGCAACGATGCTGTTGGTGAGAGTGAGGGCGGCGTAGTTGAGACGGATGCCACCACCGGAGTTTTCTGCGCTGTTGCCTGTCAAAGTGCAATGATTCAGCGCAAGACTGCTGCTCATTTGACAAAAAATAGCACCACCACTCAGACTGGAATTACTGGTGAAGGAACATTGTGTCAGATTTGCCACACCTGCGTTGTAAAGCGCGCCGCCGTTGTTGCGGGCAGAATTTCCACTGAAGGTGCATCTCTCGACAGTCAGGCTACCGATGCCAGCATGGTTGATCGCTCCACCAGAATCGTTCGCGCTATTTGCAGCGAAAGTGCTGCGCTGCACGGTCAGAGTGCCGCCATTGTTCATCACCGCACCTCCGATGTTGGTAGCGTGATTGATGAAGGTGCAGCGATCAAGACTCAACGTTCCGTTGAGATTGTAAATCGCCCCACCGATGCCATTGACGCCGCCGCCCACGCCGTTGCCGCTGGTTAGCACCAGTCCCACCAATGAGACTGCGCCGCTTGAACCCGTGACCAGAAAAAGCCGACAAGCACCGTTACCGCTGAGGGTCAGTCCACCAGACAGACTGCTGGCATCCACGATCACGTTTCCAACCGTGTTCATGTTCATCGAGATCTGGTTGGTCAGCACGAGTGTTTGCCCACTGAGAGCAGGTGAAAAAACCACGGTATCATCCCCAACCGCTGCGATTGCATCCCGCAGAGCTTCGCGCAGAGAAAGGCTGGGCCCGGAGGGGAAATCGAGTTCATCCACGCCCGTCGTAACGGTGAAAGTGGCGGCATTTAGAGACGCAGCGAAAAGTAGGCTAATCGCAAGAACTGGAAAGAAGGAAGTCCGTTTCATTAGGGCATGGAGAAGTCGGAGCGCGAAGTCCCGCCAACCATTCAGTTCAAGGCGCAGGAAGGAAATTCCATCTCGGTTTATCAAATCCAGATGCCTGTGGCAAAATGATTCTCTATTTGCTCGGAATCGTAGTGCTGTCCTTGGGCGGGTTGCGACCAATGAAGGGGTGCTGCTCCAGATCGAAGACCTGGCCACTGATGGGACCGCATTCGTCGGCGAGGAGCCATGCGGCGCAGGCGGCGATTTCTTCAGGCCAGAGGATGCGGCCGGCAGGTGCATAGACCTTGGGCAGGTCGGCATACCAGTTGTCCTTGAGGCCGTGCTCGCGCTTGCGCCGGGCCTCGTTTTCAGTCAGCACCCAGCCGGGATTGATCTGGTTCACTCGCACGCCGTCCTCGCGCATCAGTGTGTCACCGAGGTTGCGCGTGAGGGTCATGAGAGCGCCTTTGCTGACACTGTAAGGCATCAAATTGGGCTCGCCGCTCCAGGCATTGACGCTTCCGATGTTGATGACGCTGCCGCGTGTTTCCCGAAGGTGCGGAAGCGCGGCTCGCGTGATGAGGTAAGGCACGACGCAGTTGATCTCAAGCATGCGGCGGAACCATTTGGCATCAGTGTCGTGAATGTTGCCGAGCCCGACTTGAGCCGCGTTGTTCACCACGGCATCCAGCTTGCCAAACGCGGCCACGGCCTTCTCGACGAGCAGTTGCGGCGCGTCTTCATCGGTGAGGTCTTTGAGGACAAGCACGGCCTTGTCCGCGCCGAGTTCGGCGAGAGTTTGATCACCGAGGTCCTGCTCGAGGCCGTGGATGAGCACGCGCGCGCCTTCCGCGACACAACGCTTCGCGATGGCTTTGCCGATGCCGGTGACACTGCCGGTGATGAGGATGACTTTGTTTTCGAGACGGGACATAGATTTAGGAGTCGGTGAAGGGGCCGGCGTTTTGTTTGGCAAGAGTTTCGCGGACATGTTGTCCATTCAGCGTGGCAACGGCGACTTTTTCTTTCAAGCTCAGGGCAGCAGCGCAACCGGCGGCCTCGCCGAGCGCCATCGCGGTCACGGTGACGCGGGTGGACGCGTGCGCGCCGCGTGTGGCGCTGTGGCAGCGACCGGCGACGAGCAGGTTCTCGATCTGCTGAGGCACGAGTGAGCGATACGGGATGTCGTACGGCGCGGGCTGCACCTTCTTCGGATCGAAGTTATTCGCGCTGCCGAGCGTGGTCTTGTTTGGATGAAGATCGAGATACCAACAACCGGTGGCGATGGCATCATCAAAGCGGCGGCTCTTCATGATATCGGCCTCGGTCAGCACATGCTGGCCGAGCAGGCGGCGTGATTCGCGCACGCCGATCCATGGATAGGCCTCGATGAAATAGGAATCCGCAAAGGCTGGCACATCGCGCTTCCAGGCACGAAACATGGCCAGTGCATCAGCCCGGCCCTGCATCTCGGCACGGCTGAGATCGGCGGCATCCGTGGGATTCGCGGGAACGCGCACGCCGTGGACATAGACCTCCTCCCTGGCAAAAAGAAACATCACACCCGGACCATAGAAGTGCGGCAATTCACCACGCTCCTGCGCTTTGACGAGCGCCTCACGGCAAAGCTTGCTCATGTCCGGAACCTTTTGCACACGACCGACGCGGAAATGCAGTGTGAGCGGTTGCACCTCGGGGCTTTGCTCGGTGGCCACACCAGCGCGCGCAGCCACATCGGCATCACCGGTGCAGTCGATGACCACCTTGGGACGAATGCGCACCAACCCGTCCTTGTTTGCGATGACGACGGAGGTGATGCGTCCTCCGGATGCTTCTGCATCACAGACGATGGAGTTGAAGAGCACCGTGAGCTTGTCACCGCAGGCCTGCAGCTCGCGGTCCAGCAGCACCTTGAACTCAAAGGTGTTCGGAATCGTCGGGTTGTGCGGTGTGATCTCGCGCGCGTCCGCCTGGCACACGCCCGTTTTCGCCAGCAGTTCCAGGGCGATGCCTCGCACGACGACGCGATGCGTCTTGATGTCAGCAATTCCGTCAAAGTAGGGCAACCCGACACTGGTGATGATGCCGCCCGCGAACGGAGCCTTCTCCACCAGCAGCGTGCGTGCTCCGTTCCGCGCTGCGCTGAGCGCCGCCGCCGTCCCCGCGCAACCGCCGCCGCAGACGAGCACGTCGGTTTCGATCTCACGCATCGGTGCTTTGGAGAACCCTTGGGCCGCAGCGCCTGTGCTGCCTGCCAGCGCTGTGACGGCGGAGGCCTTGACGAAGGAACGCCGTGTGTGGTTTTTAAGATTCGTGGAACTCATGCGGGGAGCATAACGAAGTCGCGGCGATTTTCACCACGACAAAGTCTGTGTGAAATGCGACTTCAGCTCTTTGGCTCCAACCGGTCCGGCATGGAGTTGTTGTCCTGATCGTTCCCTGCGGTGGAGGCCGGAAACCATTCTCCCGTCAGCTGAAGCACGCGCCAGAGGTGCTGGGCGCACTCAGCGCGGGTGAGCGCCATGTCTTTGCGATCTGCGGC
>CANJVS010000439.1 GCA_947477755.1 Verrucomicrobiaceae bacterium
GGCATAAGTGACGCGGTACACGCCTGACTGCGTCTTTCGACCACCGACGGCGAAATACATCGCGCCATCATTTGGATGAATGATGACATCTGTGAGCGGCAGAGGTTTGCCGAACACGAACTCCTCTTTCTCCGCGAGGAAACTGCCGCCCTTGGGCTGCAGGTGGATGGCCCACATGGTGCCGTAGGTCCAGTCGTTGATGAAGACCGCGCGCTGATACCTGGCCGGAAATTTGGCGCCGTTGCCGCTGACCACACCGGTGGGGCTGCCCGGGCCGATGTCGAGTGTCGTCGGCAGTGAATCTGGATAATAGCCGGGCCATTTGCCGCTGCCGCTGCGCCAGCCGTAATCGGCACCACTGACACAATGATTCACGCGCGTGGGGCGATACCAGGGCGAGCCGATGTCCCACTCCATGTCGGCATCGTAAGTGAAGAGTTCGCCGCTGAGATCAAAAGCAATGTCGAACTCGTTGCGGAAGCCATAGCAGAAGAGTTCCAGATTTTTCCCATCCGGATCCATGCTGCAAACGTAACCGCCGGGGGCGGTGATGCCGCGGGCGTGGCCATTCGCATCCCACATGCGCGGTAGGATGTGATCTTCGTCCCAAACCTTGGCCGGACGGCTTTTTTCGAGGCCGTCAGGCAGTTTGGTGTGATTGCCGCAGTTGAAGAAAATGCGCTTGCCATCAGGACTCACGATCATGCTGTGCAGGCCGTGTTCGCCGCCGCCGGCCATCGTGTGCAGTTTCTCGATCTTGTCGTATTGATCGTCGCCATTGGTGTCGGTCAGGCGGTATAGGCCGTTGTTTTTTCCATCCTCATTGACCATGACGTAGAGGCTGCCAAATGCGACAAGCAGACCATGCGCCTTGCCGATTTCGATGGCGAGTTTTTCAGGCTTCAGGTTCTCTGTCCTGCCGATGGCTGGCACACTCATGCGGTAGATGCTGCCGTATTGATCGCAGGCGATGAGGCGGCCCTTGCTGTCCACTGTCAGCGCCACCCATGAGCCTTCTTTATCCTTGGGTACATTGTAGAGCTTCTCGACCTTGAAGCCCTTTGGCACGGTGATCTCGGACGCTGCCACGCTTTCTGCGGATTCGTTCGACTTGCCGCCGCCGGGTTTGCCATCCAGCGCCAGACCCCAGGGACCCTGGCCTTTGCCGTAGTTGCTGACCACCGCAGCGGGTTTCCATTCCTCTTTGCCCGTTACGGTGGCCTGCCAGGTGCCATTGGTCTCCACGAGCACCTTTTCGGTGCCGTTCGCCAGTTTGATCTTCAGCCGCGCAATCATGGCTGCGATGCCCCCTTTGTTCCGCGCATGGATGATGATCTCGTTCTTCTCACCACGCTTGATGTCTTTGCTGATGTCCACCTTGGTCGGCTCCTGCCAGTCAGGATTGGTTAGCACCTTCTTGCCATTGAGGATGGCATCCGCGCCGTTGTCGCAGGTCACCTCCAGCGTGGCAAAGTGCGCATTGGCAGGAACATCAAAGCTGTGGCGGAAGCTGACGGAGTTGTCCTTGGTGGCGTCTTTGGTAAGCCAGAGCCACTGCGGGGCGGCATGAAGCGTGGTAGCAGCAAGAATGAGAGTCAGGAGAAACGAGCGCATAGTGAGGTTGGAAAGAACGCCGCCACCGCCCAAAGATTTCAGCCGGAATGACGCTGCCGTTCGAACGCAAAAACCTTGAAACCGTGTTGAGAGTTGAAAGCCTCTTGTTGAGCGCCTGAAACGAAAGCCGTTCAAGCCACCCCATGCATTTTCCTTTGCAGTGAATGAATCCGGGAAATTCAAGCAGTTGAGTTTGAACCACCCGGCTCTCAGCCATGAGTTTTCAACTGCGGACAGACCTCGCTCGTTGAATCTAAATCCGGGAGTAATCGCATGCGGAACGCCTGGCATGCGTTGAAAATGAAAGCTCCGGGCCTCTTGTTTCACTCACCCAAAAGTTGAGAGGTCTTGCATGGTGATTCCATGGTTTTTGATTCCCTTGCCCTCCCATTCCTCTGCCAATTGACTGTCCATGATTGGACTGGGTCTGCGACGCCATGGCCAGGGCGCCTTTCACGGGGATCCCAGCAATGAAAGTCAGGCGTAGGTCGAGGTTGAATGCCTGATGGCCCCGCTACTCAAAGTGCATCTGACCGATGTCGCTGCGGCGCTGGAGACCGTCGAAGGTGACTTTGGTGGACTCGGCGTAGGCTTTGTCGCGGGCTTCGGTGCGGGTTGTGCCTTGGGCGACAATGGCGAGCACGCGGCCGCCGTTGGTTTCAAAATCACCGGCGGCATTCTTTCTGGTTCCGCAGTGATACACACGGGCGCCGGTTACCTGATCCAGGCCACGGATGACGTCGCCGCTGCGTGAAGATGCCGGATAGCCCGCCGATGCGGAGATGAGGCAGATGCTCCAGCCTTCGGCAAAATGGATGAGATCGGGTTGCGGTTGGCCTTTGGCGGCCTCGAACACATAACGGGCGAAGTCGCCACGCACCATCGGCATCACGGCCTCGGCTTCGGGATCGCCGAAGCGGCAGTTGTACTCGATGACCTGCGGGCCGTCGGGCGTGAGCATGAGGCCGAAGTAGAGGAAGCCGCGATACTTGAGGCCGTCCTGAATCAAGCCGGTCACGGTTGGTTGCACGATTTCGCGTTCGATGCGTTCCATCATCATGGGTTCGGCGAGCTGGCGGCTGGCCACTGCGCCCATGCCGCCGGTGTTCGGGCCCTGATCATTGTCGCGGATCCGCTTGTAGTCGCGGGCGGGCATCAGGATGTGATAGTGCTCGTCACAAACGGAGACAAAGATGGAAATTTCCGGACCGGTGAGGCAATGCTCGACCAGCAGATTGCCCGCGCCAAAGATGCGCTTCTCCATGACATCGGTGATGAATTCCTCGGCTTCATCGCGATTCGGGCAAACGGCCACGCCTTTGCCAGCAGCGAGCCCGTCGAACTTCAGCACGATGGGGAATTGGGTGAGAGCGGCGCGAGCCTCTTCGGCCGTGGTGCAGACCGTGAATGCCGCCGTCGGGATGTGATGGCGTTTGAGGAAATATTTCGCGAAGGCTTTCGAGGCTTCAAGTTGCGCGGCTTCTTTCAGCGGTCCCCAGCAGGGGATGCCTGCCTCGGCGCACAGGTTTGCCAGCCCGCGATCCTTCACCAGCCAGGCTTCTTCACCCGCCACGCAGAGGTCGATGGCGTTGGCCTGCATCCAGGTGATCAGCTCGGGCAAGCCGGGTACATCAACACGTGTCGCGAGCGTCGCGATGGCATCACTGCCCGGGTAGGCAAAGATTTCGTGGGACTCGGGGGATTCGCTCAGAGCGGTGATGAGGGCGTGCTCGCGTCCGCCTTTGCCAGTGACCAGGATTTTCATGGGCTGCCATTCATAGCGGGAAAGAACCGCGCGCCAATGGCAAATCACGCCTTGCCGAGATTCATCATTCGGCCATACTCCCCGCCCACCACGAGGCGCCTGTAGCTCAACGGTTAGAGCAGGGGACTCATAATCCTGAAA
>CANJVS010000440.1 GCA_947477755.1 Verrucomicrobiaceae bacterium
ACCAGCGTGCAGAACACGCGCGTGGCACGCAGCCCGCATTTCACGCGCAGCCAGAGCAGATCGAACTTGGCGTTGTGGGCGATGATCTCCACCGCTTCGAGCGCCGTCTTCAGCTCACCGAGGTCGTAGCCGATGGCACGCAGATCCAAGATCCATGGTTCCTGACCTTCCACGCAAAGGGAGAGCAGTCGGATGTCACCCGCCCATGGATCGAGACCATCGCCTTTGCGCGGGCCGTAGGTTTCCAGATCGAGAGCGACGGAGCGTGATTCACGGATCGCGGCAGCGATGGCCGGGAGATCCGACGCGCTGCGCATTTGACGCATTTCGCGCATTGGTTCCCCTGTGTGTGTACTGTACTCTCTTTTATTCTCTCTATTTTTATTATTTTCTTCTGATTTAAAGGTCTGGAGTTTTGGCAGAGCTACAGAATGCGATAAATGCGCCAAATGCGCCTGATTTACACCCTGGAGAGCGGTTTCTGAGGGCTGACGCATCCCGAAAAGCTCACCCAGAACATCGTGACGTGAACTCTTCTGCTTGGTGAACCTGAAACGATGCTTCTGGGACTCTTTGGCATGATCATCAATCATGAACAGAATCCCATCCAATTCGCGGTCCTTGAACTGCCGCAGGTCTTTGCCAATGCGGTGCTTGGCTCCCTTCTCGGCCAGATCACCGAACCACGAAAAGGCCTCCGTCTCAGCGTTGCTCTCGATGATCTCATAGATCTGAGCCTTGCCGACCCACTTGTCAGGGTGGGCAGCGTAGCCAATGACGAACAGCATCCGCATGGCCTCCGTCTGTCGGTCAGCAGGCAGCCCGCCATCATCCAGATGGGGTTCGCAAGGATCGCCCAGGTTGTGGAACCCGAGCACTCCGCCCACGACGGTGGCCCACTCGGGAAAGCTGTTGAAGGGACGTTTGCCGGCAGGACAACCAGCCTCCACCCACATCGCGACCAGTGAGTCGATGGCCGACAGGATTTCACGGCGGTGCTGGCGCACCCAGTCGTGCAGTTCCGGGTTGGGGAACTCACGGCCATTGGCGTTGTCTTCGGGGAACTCCAGCGTGATACGGCGCGTGCGCGGCTCGACGTCGGGCCGGAACGTGAGGCCGATGTTGGCCGAGATGGAGAACTCGATCTCGTTGGGCAAGGTGAGGTCAGAGCGCGCGTCAGTGCTGCCCAGATTGCGAGCGCCAAAGGTCTTGCTGGTGATCGCGCCGATGAAGACAGCGTCTTGGATGTGGCCCTGGCAGTTGGCGAAGTGCAGCATCCGCCGCCCGCTCATCAACGCGGCCGTGATGCGTTTGCGCGTTTCTTCGGACTCACGTTCCAGCGGAGCGTCTTCAATGCTGCGCCCCTCATAGACGATCTGCGTCACGCCTGCGAGGTAGTCCTTGCCTGCCCTGGGCCGGTTGCCTGAGAAGTGCCAGAGCGGGAACCTGCCATCCCAACCCATGAGGCCACGGCAGTACGGCGTGATCAGACGAGCGATGGCATGGACCAGGCTTTGCTTGTCACGGAAACCGAACCCAACGTGCGCCTGCTTGATCCACTCAAAAGCTTCATCCCGTGACATGCGCCTGAGTTCTGGAGCCGCAGGGTCCGTGTAGATGCGGAAGCGCGGATCGTAGCCAGATTTAGGCTGAGCGATCTCACCACCAGGCAGACGGATGGGGAGTGGGAAGTCCAGGATGCGGATGATCTCGGGCAGCTTGCGCCGGAGTTGTGGGGCTGCCAAAAGACCAGCCGCGCACTCACGCGTCATGGTGCGCGCCGAAAACACCGGCTGGCTGGTGTCGCGGTCCATTTGCACCAGGCCCGTCTGCACATGATCCTCAATGGCTGTGCGCGCTTCGATGGGTTCCAGCGCCTGAAACCCGAGGGACTGCGCCTTCTCGGAAAAGCGCAGCAGGCGAACCGACACGACACGCTCGGCCTTGTTGAACCAAACCTCCTTGGGCGAGATCACCTCGGCCACTTCGGTGGCGAACTCGGAGTCTTCACGATCAGGTCCAGGCAGAACGATGCGTGGGCGTCCTTCGCGATCCTTTTGACCGTCTTTCCACACACGCTGCTCACGACAGTGCTCATCCACGATGCCGGACTGCTGCGCTTCAAACCATTCCACCACGTCCTTGATGCTGCGTTCGGCGCAGTGGGCGTGCAGGCATTTGAATCCAGGAGGCTCGGAGGCAAAGATGGCCGTGTCAGTGCCGATGCCGTCATGCTGCTTCGAGTGATCATGATCCCATGGGCAGCGCACCGCCCACTTGCTTGAGTCCGGGTCGATGCAGTCGCCCAAACGACCCGCACGGCGAAACAGCGCCACGATGTCCAGTGTGGCGAGATCTCCGTTGAAGGCTGACCACCACGCAGAATCCTTCTTGGGACGGCCACGCTTGGCGGCCTCGGGAGTTTCAAAGCCGAACCAGTGACACAACTGCTCCCAGCTCACCTCGGGGATGCTGCCGGTGATTTCCCAGACATAGCGATGACCGCTTTTGTGAACCGATGGACTCAGCACAATGTTGAGGCCATCGAAATACAGTTCAGCACTCACCTTGTCATTGATTTGGCAGGTGATGGCCTTCTTCGATTTGAGCACCGATTCAGGCAGATCACGGCAGATGAAGGAGAGATGCGCACCACCCCCGGTGCGCTCGCGCGGC
The DNA here is from genome assembly GCA_947477755.1 of Verrucomicrobiaceae bacterium. Taxonomy (GTDB): domain Bacteria; phylum Verrucomicrobiota; class Verrucomicrobiia; order Verrucomicrobiales; family Verrucomicrobiaceae; genus Prosthecobacter. The sequence continues at coordinate 2,677 of CANJVS010000440.1, forward strand.
GCATGATCGAGCTCGGGCTTGGTGGCGAGCCAGGCACGAACGGATTCCCCAGCGTCGGGTTTGCTGTCCAGATCGACATGGATGAACGGAGGGCGGACCACACAGCCCACATTGGTGTGAGAAGTGCCATTGAAGTGTCGGCGGATGAAGTCCTGGGTGACTTCCTCGGCGCGGTGGTTGCGCCAGCCTTTGAGGATGGGCTTCTTGCCACGCTCCTGCTCATCGCCACGATCAGGTGGCATGAGCGGATGCACAGCCCAGCCAAGCTGGTCATGGTAGAACTGAGCTGCCTGCAGGCGGTCGAGTTCGTTGATGTTTTCGGGGATGGAAAAGGTCATGCGTCGGTTGGTTTGGGAAGAGATTCGTAAAATTCCAAAGCGGCACGGCTGACGAACACGCCGTTAAACCACGCCTTGAGATTGAGTCCGGCGAGTGTGCGCACACGCGAGAGTGCCACGTAGGCTTGGCCGGGCTCGCGGGCGGCTCTCACGTCGATGTAGGCACTGTCGAGAGTTAGGCCCTGCGCTTTATGGATCGTGAGGCTCCACGCCAATCGAAGCGGGATCTGCACAAAGGTGGCGCTGTGTTTGTCGCGCGAATCAAACCGCCACTCATAGGGCGCGACGCGGATCGGCAGCCCATCGCAATCGACGAGCACCTCGTCACGCCCACACACAACCACCGTGCCGGTTTGGCCGTTCACAAAACCCAGATCGGGTTTGTTCACGGTGAACATGACCCTGGCACCAGGCTTGAGCACGAGATGCTCGGGCGTGAGCAGATTGTTGCGCAGGAACTGGATCTGATGATCAGGACCGTTTGTGCGTGCCTGATAAAC
>CANJVS010000441.1 GCA_947477755.1 Verrucomicrobiaceae bacterium
AAATCGCTGGCATCCTGGGGCCATTGAGCGTGGGAAAGATTGAGGGAGAGAAAGCAGAGAGCGGCGCTGAACAGGTACTTCATGGGGAAGCTAAGAACGTAGCGGGAGACGAAACTGTCGAGAAAATCTTGGTTCTTTGCATTTCCCCCAAATGCCCGTCATCGGATCCGCCACTCAAACCGCCCTGCCCAGCCCGGCTTCGGGATCGGGCTCGATGAAGCCGAGATCGATCAGGAACTCGTCCACGGCCATCAGGGTGGCTTCATACATGTCAAAGGAGAGATTGAAATTGAAGAAGCCATGGCCCTGGCCGTCGTAGTCGATGAGTCGGCAGAAGTTCTTCTTCTTTGCGGACTTGCGGGCAAATTCGTATGAACCACCAAACGGCACCACACGGTCAGCCGTGCCATGCAGGATCAGCGTCGGCGGCAGTCCTTTGTTGATGGCGCGGATGAGGTTGGCTTCCTTGGCTGATGCGGCATCAGGGAAGCGGTCGAGCCCGAACCCATTTTTGGAAGTGTCCAGCACTGGATTGAAGAGCACCAGCGCATTGGGTGCCGGACTGATGTCACTGGCGGTGTTCGGATCATCAAAGCCCTGCAGCATGGCGGCGGCGGTCAGGGCATGTGCGCCGCCACTGCCACCGATGCCGACGATCTTGCCGGGATTGATGCCCAGATCTCCCGCGTTCATGCGAATCCACCGGATGGCTGATTTGGCATCGGCCATGGCCTCCAGCGGACCGCCTTTATGACGATTCGCCACACGGTAGTCAAAGGCCATCGTCTTCATGCCGCGTGAGGCTAGATAGACACAGTGCGGTGCAAACTGTGCCACCTGCCCATTGTCCCAGCCGCTGCTGAAAAAGAAAGCGGCCACCGACTTTGGATAAGACGGCGCTTTGTCAGGGTCCGGCTCCCAGATGTAAACGGGCAGGTGAATATCACCCACCGATTTGTAGATCTCCTCGGAGGCAGTCTTGAGAAGCTCCCGATTACGGTCGAGCGGGAGTGTTCGTTGATGACCTTCGCCTAAGATTTCCATGTTTGATTCGGGGGAGCCCTGACAGTTACGAATCCGGCAGGGGTCGGCAACTTGTTTTCATGTCTGCGAGCCGTTACTGGCGCGTGGCGGCAGCGTTGACACCCGGAGAGCGAATTGATAGGCTCGCCATTAATTCGCCTAAACCATGAAAACGCTCCCGTCTTTCACGCTGTGCCTGCTCCTTCCCCTGTGCCTGCTCCTTCCCCTGTGCCTGGCACTCAGTTCGTGCAAGGAAACGCAACAGAGGCAAAAGCAGCTCAAGGAAGTGACGGACAGGATCACCGCACTCCAGGCTGAACTGGCGCAGATGGAGACCCAGATGGCAAGTGTCCGCAGCCAACTCCCGGCCGGCACGGCAAGCGAGCAGGGCCTGAAGCAGCATTCAGTCCAGCTGGCCTCCGGAGTGGCCGCGGTGGAAACAGAAATCGCCCAAACTCAAGCTGCCATCCAGGAAGCGCAGAAGGCTTTGGAGACGGCGAAAGCCGATCTGCAAACGCTCCGAGCCAAAGCTCCGCACTAATTCTTCACCACGATTCCGACCCATGAAAAACTTTCTCGCACTCCTTGTCTTCGCGGGCGGATTCGCCGGCTGGTACCTGTATCATCAAAAACAGGAAGTGGAGGAATCACTAGCAGCCACGCAGAAGCAGACGGAGATCTATGAAAAGGAGGCGGCGATCAAGCGTGCCGAGTTTCAATCGCTGAACGGTGTCATGGCGATCAGGAAAAAGGCCGCAGAGAAGCAGACTGAACTAAATCAACTGCGCAACCAATTGAAAACTCTGCGCGATGCGAAGGATGCCGTGACACGTGATCGCCAGCAAACGCTCGCCGCGATCCGCCAGACTTTCGCGGGCAAAACAATCCCACTCAAGCTCAACACCGGACGCGACCTCGGCCAGGTCCGCATCATGAAAGCCGACGACACAGGCGTCACGATCGCCCTGCCATCAGGAGTTCAGAAAGTACCGCCACAAGAGCTGCCGCAGGATCTGAAACAGGCGCTCAATTACTGAGCCTGGCAGAAAACACCTCTAGTTTTCGCCACCAGGACGTGGGTCGCGAGCCTCGTGCATGAGACAACGCTGGGTGGTTTATTCGAATTCATCTTTCGGCAAGACGACAATCGACTTGCCCGTTCATAACGGCTCTTCATCCCCTTCCCTCATGCTGCGAACCTTCACTGCCTTTGCCCTCCTCGCCGGTCTTATCCCTTCTCTGCCGGCAGCCAGGCCGGACAAGCCAGCGAAGCAGAAGGTCTTTGAAGCCGGCAAGCCTGCCTTTGCACCCGACCTGCAGGCACCGGCCTTCGATGCCGCAAAGGTGACTCCAGCGCATCTGGACACGAGCATGTTCAAAGTGCCCGAAGGCCTGGAAATCACGGTCTGGGCCACATCACCCATGCTTTTCAATCCGGCCAACATGGATGTGGATACCGAGGGCCGCATCTGGGTGGCTGAAGGCATCAACTACCGCCGCCACAGCGGACGCAGTCGCGAGGGAGATGCCATCCGCGTGCTGCAGGACACTGATGGCGATGGCAAGGCTGACTCGTCGCATGTGTTTGTCCGTGAAAAGGAGCTGGAATGTCCGATGGGCGTGGCGGTTTTTGACAATGTGGTGGTCGTCTCCGATGCGCCTAACATCATCGTGTACACCGATGTGAATCGTGACCTGAAGTTTGATCCCGCCGTCGACAAGCGCGAGGTGCTGCTCACCGGTTTCGAGCAGCCGCAGCACGATCACAGCCTGCACTCGATCTATGCCGGACCTGATGGCCGCTGGTATTTCAGCAATGGTAATTGCGGAGCCAAATTCAGTGACAAGAGTGGTAACACCTTCCGCATCGGCGGCGCTTACCTGAACAATCCCTATGCGGGTGAAAAGAGCGATGACGGCCATGTCTATGTCGGCGGCTTCACCGCAAGCATGGAACCAAGCGGACACGGCGTGCGCATCCTCGGCTACAATTACCGCAACAGCTATGAAGGTGTCCGCAATTCGTTGGGTGACATGTTCCTGAATGACAATGACGATCCGCCGGCCTGCCGCGTGAGTCACCTGATCGAAGGCGGCAGCTTTGGTTTCTTTTCCAGCGATGGCAAACGTCAGTGGCGCGCGGACAAGCGTCCGGGCCAGACGATCCCACTGGCGGAGTGGCGTCAGAATGATCCGGGCAGCATCCCGGCAGGTGATGTCTATGGCGGCGGTGCCCCGACCGGCATGTGCTTCTATGAAAATGGAGCCCTGGGTGAAAAATGGAACGGCCTGCTCCTGAGTTGCGAAACCGGACGCAATGTTGTTTTTGGTTATCTGCCGAAACCCGATGGCGCAGGCATGAAGCTGGAGCGCTTTGATTTTTGCACCACGAACACGACAGGCATCTTCAAGGGCAGCGATTTCGTCGGCGGCACCAACAACATGTCTGATGAACGACACACTCTCTTCCGTCCCAGC
>CANJVS010000442.1 GCA_947477755.1 Verrucomicrobiaceae bacterium
CCGTCAAACTCCGCGAGCGCTACGGCAACACAGTCAATGGCACCAGCCTGCTGATGGCGCGCCGTCTCGTCGAGGCCGGCGTACCGTTTGTGACCGTGTTCTGGAAAGAGGACGAAAGCATCGCCGCACAATGCAAAAGCGCCGGCGGATGGGACACTCATGGCGACAATTTCAACTGCCTGCGCAAGTATCTCCTGCCGCAGTTCGATCAGGCCTTCTCCGCTTTCATGGAGGACCTGTCAGGTCGTGGACTGCTCGATGAAACGCTCGTTCTCGTCACCAGTGAAATGGGGCGCATGCCCAAGGTTGGCGACCGCCGCTCCGGCGGCACCATCGGGGCTGGACGCGATCACTGGACCTCGTGCATGAGCGTGCTCATGGCTGGTGCCGGCATCCGCGGCGGGCAGGTGGTCGGTGAAACCGATGCAAGGGCCGAACTGCCCAAAGACCGCCCGATCCGCCCTGAAGACATCACCAAAACAGTCTATTACGCCATGGGCATCCAGGACCTCGAAGCCAAGGACAAGCTCGGCCGCGCCTACAATCTGCTCGATGAAGGCAAACCGCTGACCGAGCTCTTCGCCTGATCGTCTCCCTATCCATTTATGCATCGCCCCACCCTCGCTCTCCTGTTACTCGGCACACTCACTCTCCACGCCGAGGACTGGTCGCAGTTCCGGGGCGGTAATGCGAGCGGGGTCTCCTCCAGCAAAGCGTTGCCGTCGAAGTTCTCGACCGATGACAAAATCGCGTGGAAAGCAAAGGTCGGCGACGGCATCGGCTCGCCCGTCGTGAAAAATGGTCGCGTCTTCACCACCGCCATGGTCGGCGAGCAAAAGATCGGTGTCTTCAGCTTCGATGCCGCGAGCGGAAAGCAACTCTGGCGCAGCGAACTGGAAACAGGCAAGCTGCCGCGCATCACTCCGCCAAACAGCCACGCGTCATCGACGCCTGCCGCCGATGCCGAGCGGGTGTACATTTATTTCAGCACCCTCGGCCTGCTTGCATTCGATGCGAAAACCGGAGCCGAAGTCTGGCGCTGCCCGCTGACCAAGCCCGCCTATCTGATGGACTGGGGCGCCGCCTCATCACCCATCGTGCATGATGGCATGGTCATCTTCTGCCAGGATGACGACCTTGCTCCATTCCTCATCGCCGTCGATGCCAAAACGGGCAAAGAAAAATGGAAAACGCTGCGCAAAGACATGCTCGCCGGCTACGCCCTGCCCGTGCTGTGTGAGGCGAATGGCCGCACCGATCTCGTCATCGCCGGCAGTGGCAAACTCAAAGGCTACGATCCCGCCACGGGCAAGGAACTCTGGACCTGCAACACACTGCTGCGCACCATCATGACCTCACCCGTCGTGCATGACGGCATCATCTACATCGCCGTTCAAAGTTACGGGGATGCCACACGCACGCTGAAACACGCCCTGCTTGAGTGGCTCGACACAAATCAGGACGGGATCCTGGCGCGCGAAGAAACACCCAAGGAATTCCACGAGCGCTTCGACATTTCCGACAAGAACAAGGACAAAGTCATCGGCCCCGAGGAGATCGATACCGCCTTTCAAAGCCCCGACAACATGGCCGCCGGCGGCAACATCATCCAAGCCGTCAAAGGCGGTGGCAGTGGCGATGTCACCAAGACTCATCTGCTTTGGAACCGCGATCAGAAGACGCCCTCAAATCTCTCCTCGCCGCTGTTTTATAACAACCGCCTCTACCTCGTGAAAAGCGGCGGCATGTCGAGCTGTTACGACGCCAGGGATGGCAAGACCCTCTGGGAGCGCAGCCGCCTCGGCAATTTCGGCGACTATTTCGCCTCGCCCATCGCTGCTGATGGCAAAATCTACATCGCTGCCAAAAACGGCTTCGTCGTATTGCTTGAGGACGGCCCCGAATTAAAAGTCATCGGCAAGAACGACATCGGTGAAGAAATCATCGCCACGCCAGCCATCGCTGATGGTCGCCTTTTCATTCGCACGCGAGAAAACCTCATTTGCGTGTCCGACACCCCTCCCCAACCTTGATTCACCATGTGGAGACCCCTTCTTGTTTGCCTCAGCCTTTCCGTATCCGCGCTTGCCGGCCCGAAAGTCATTTTCGTCATCGGCGCGAAAGCACCGCCACTCGACAGACTCGCCGCCGAGCAGCTCGCGGGAGATTTCAAGGCACTCTTTGAAGCCGAGACCGTCATCCAAACCACCGCGCCAGCCGATGCATCCGGCACGGTGCTCGTCGGCAGCCCGCTTTCAAATCCCGCCATCCCGGCGGACGCCTTCCCTAAAACCACGGAGCAGGGCGTGGTTATCAAGAGCACCAAGGCAGGATTGATCGTGGGCGGAGGATGTCCGTCGGCGACGATGTGGGCCGTCAGCGAGCTATCCTACCACTTCGGCATTCGCCACCTTCTGCAGGGAGATGTGATGCCCATCGAAAAGCCCGCCATGAAGCTCGATGGTTTCGATCTCTTGATGGAGCCAAAGATCACCAAGCGCGGATGGAGCATGTTCAACGGCAGCGCCACAGGTGCGGAGTCCTGGGGAAAGACCGAGCTCGTGGCACTTTTCCGTCAACTGGTGAAACTGAAATACACGCACGTTCTCATTCCCATCCGCAGATCAGCCGTGAAGCCAATCGCTGTCGATGGCGATACCGCAGGCCGAAAAGCATTCGAAGGCGCGAAGCAGTTCCCCGCGTCTGCTCCCGCAGCGGATCTCGAGGCGGAAGCAAAGGCGCTGGGCCTCGTGGTGCTGCCCATGGACTTCGTCACCCACTCGCTCGGGGCACGGGTGACCTCGGTACTGCCGCAGTTCTCACTCGCCGATCTCGACCGCCGTTTCCATGCGCAGCTCAAGCATCAGAACACCAGCTTCATGGCTGGCGCCACGATTCCCGGCGACCTGAATGCCGCAGCGCATTTTGTCAGCCGTGTTTCATTTGATGATAAAATCACCGCCCCGCAGGCACTCAATGAGCTTGTCACGCCGATCTGCGGCGAGGGCGTCATCGAGCGCCTGCAGATGGGCTTCGACCTCATCGCCAAGGCGGCCAAAATCATCGACACCAACGACTCCAGCGTTGGTGTGCCGGACCCGCGGATGTTTCTGCGCCATCTCGACGCCAAGGAGACTCTGCCAGCCTGGATCACCGAGGTGAAGACGCTCTACACCGGGGCCATGAACGAGATGTATCGAGCCAACACCCGTGCACGCGGCGGTGCCCGTCCCTTCATTCTTTATCACGCGAAGCGGCTCGAGTTTGCCCTGCACTACTTCACCGCGCTGGAGTCACTCTACAAAGCGCACGATCCTGCCGCACGCGCCGAATCCCTCGAAGCTGCCGTTGAGGCCAGCTACAACGCGCTCAATGCCTATGCCGACGTCGCGCGGGATGCGAGTGATCGCGGCGTCATCGCCCTGCTCAATGAGCATGGCTATCGCGTGCTGCTGGAGACCAAGTGATTCTGTCATGCCTGTTCTTGACCGATTCA
>CANJVS010000443.1 GCA_947477755.1 Verrucomicrobiaceae bacterium
AGCCACTCGTCCTGGAAATGGGGAAACTTGGCGATGATGTCGTCATAGCTGTTCACCACGCCGCGCGGATCGAAATTCTTTTTGGCCCAATCGAGCCAGAACGGGCATCCCGTCTCGGGAGAGAAATGCCACTGGATGATTTCACGGACTTGTTGATCGAGCTGCGATTTGGCTTCTTCAGATGTCATGGTTCGGGGGTGTTTGGGAAAGCAAAGTGAGGGGGAATCTCAAACGGAGGTGCCCAGCCATCCCTTTCTACGACTGGCAGGCAGAAATCAACGCCTGAAGTGCAACCACGGGAAAAGAGCGGCATTTCAGCCTTCACCACGGGCATGCGCAAGGAGGATCAGCGCAGCGCGCCGTCCCTTGACTCACCGGGGTAGGTCAACTGCATCAGCCAAGGCGCACCACGCAGGAACCACCACGCCAGAGCGAGCGGCCAGAGCGTGCCGGCGATGATTTGAAGGGCGCTCCAAACTTTGAAGGCTGCCAAATGATCGATCAGCTTGAAAAGCCCGCCCGGGAAACCACTGAGGGCGTCATACAGGAAAATCAATCCCATGAGTCGCAGGGCCAGGCCAAAGAGTTGAGGTGCTTTCATGGGAGAATGGGTTGGACGATGATCGGTCACCGGGAGCAGAACCTATCAGATGCCTCAGCGCCAGCGATACGATTCTGCAACGCGCACATGAAAGTTAGGCAAAGGCTACCCGAACAGGTCTTCCTTGATTGTCTTTGGTGCCGGTTGTGCCGCCGGCCCGGCTTCGCCGATCATCTCCAGGAAAGCCTTCTCATCGAGAATGGGGACGGCATGATTTCTGGCGCCCTCAATCTTGTTGGCACCCGGATCACGGCCGGCCACGACGAACGATGTTTTTTTGCTGACGGATCCGGTCACCGAACCTCCCTGCTGACCGATCCGCTCACCGGCCTGCTCACGGCTCATGGATTCGAGGGTGCCGGTCAGCACGAATGTTTTACCGGCAAGAGGGCCAGTCAAACCGGCCTTTTGAGGCCCGCTCAAAGGGTTGATGCCAAGCCGCTCCATTCGCCGCAGAGTCTCCTCGCCTTCGCTTGAAGAAAAGAAATCCAGCACGGCCTTTGCAGCAACAGGACCGATGGGGGTCGTGATTTTCCGCTGCTTTTTGTCAGGGCTGCCAACCTCGGCTTTGGAATACCTGGCAAACCCGCAGCCAACCAGCCTTTGCTGCACGGCATTCAATTCGGAGCGAATCGAAGCCTCCTGCTCCTTCAGAAGGTTCCTCTCCTCAAGACTCCTGGATTTGTTCTTGTTGGTCTGTGGACTGCAATCCAAGCGCTTTTCCTCAAGCTCGCTCTCAAGAACAACATCCCTGAGCTGGGGAGATGAGATCAGTTCGGCAATGGAGGCGTGATGCTTTGCCAGTTCCTTGGCGGTCGAGGATCCAACCTCGTAGATGCCCAGCCCGAATATCCAGCGATGAAGAGGCACCTTCCTGGCTGAATCGAGTGCGCTGATCACCTTCTCGGCATTCTTGCGTCCAAACACCCTGGGCTCGGCTTCGCTTCCAAGATTAAGATTGGAGAGCTGTTCAAGCGTGAGATCAAAGACACCGAGCGGATGCTTGACCAGGCCTTTTTTCACCAGTGCCTCGGCCACAATGCCGCCAAGCTCGGCGATATCGAGAGCCGAACGGCCAGCCAGGAATTCAAGCCGCCTAACAAGTTGTTCGGGACATTCCGGATTGGTGCAACGCAAAACCACTTCACCTGGAATTTTTGAAACTCGGCTGCCACAGCCAGGGCAGTGTGTCGGCGGCGACAAACGAGTCTCCTCCCCGCTGCGCAGTTCCTTTTTCACGCCGACCACGGCAGGGATGATTTCGCCCGCCTTTTCAATGATGACGATGTCGCCGATGCGAATGTCCTTGCGCTCGATTTCCTCAAAGTTGTGCAGCGTGGCGTTGCTGACCGTGCTGCCGCTGACAAGCACAGGTTCAAGGCGTGCCACCGGGGTCAGCGCGCCCGTGCGTCCGACCTGGATGTCGATGGCGATGAGTTTCGTCTCCGCCTGTTCCGGCTGGTACTTGTAGGCGATGGCCCAGCGCGGAGCCTTGCTCGTGACACCCAGCTGACGCTGATCTTCAAATGCGTTGACCTTGATCACCGCACCATCGGTTTCATAAGGCAGTGACCTGCGCTTCTCATCCAGTTCACGAATCGCCTTGAGCAGACCTTCCGCACTGTCGGCACGCCAGATAAGATCGGCTTTGCGCAATCCCGCATGATCCAGCAGGGCATACATGTCCTCCTGCGACTGCACCTCCATGTCCGTGGCATCAGCGAGTCCATAGAAGACGAGATCAAGCTGACGCCTGGCCGTGATTTTTGAATCAAGCTGCTTCAGCGCGCCCGCGGTGGTGTTGCGTGGATTGGCAAACAGCTGCTCGCCGGCTTCCTCGCGCTCCTTGTTGAGCTTGTCAAAGACCGCTCTGGGCATGAACACTTCCCCGCGCACCTCAAAGGTCTGCGGACCGTCTTTGGGCAGACGCAACGGCAGTGATTTGATCGTTTTGAGATTGGCTGTGACGTCATCGCCCGTCTGACCGTCGCCGCGTGTGGCGCCATGCTTAAACACGCCGTTTTCATAGCGGATGGTGATCGCCACGCCATCCACCTTTGGCTCGATCACACAGTCGATCTTCTCGCGTCCGAGGCCTTTTTGCAGCCGAACAAAAAAGGCCGTCAACTCCTCCTCCGAGTAGGTGTTGTCCAGGCTCATCATCGGCACCGTGTGCCGGATCTGCGTGAAGCCCTCGATCGGCGCACCGCCGACGCGTTGCGTGGGGGAATCTTCGGTCAGCAGGTCGGGGTATTTCGCCTCGATGTCCTGAAGCTCGCGCAGAAGCATGTCGAACTCCTTGTCGGAGATGACCGGCATCGCCTCCACATAGTAGAGGCGGTTGTGGCGGTGGAGTTCGGAACGGAGAAATTCGGCGCGAGCAGCGGCTTCAGCGTGAGTCATGACATCTTCATAGCCATGAAACCGTCAGGAGGCACACAAAATTGATGACGATGTCTCGCCGGGCTTCAGCCCACTTCCAGCACGCCGGTGCTGTCACCCACGCGCTCGGCGCGGACGCCGAGACGGTCGAGCATGGACAGATACAAATTGGTGATTGGTGTCTCACCGGGAAGCATGATGCGCTTGCCCGTCGTCCAAGTTCCGCCGGCACGACCCGCCACGATGACGGGCAGGTTGTCGTGGTTGTGACGGTCAGGATCGCCGATGCCACTACCCCAGACAATCATGCTGTTATCCAGCAGTGTGCCGCCGCCTTCCTTGATGCCTTTGAGCTTGTCCATGAAGTAGCTGAGCTGCCGCAGGTAAAAGCGGTCGATCTTGCCCAGCTTGGCCAGTTTCACCGGATCTTTCTGGTGATGCGAAATACCATGGTGAGCGTCCGGCACGCCGATGTCCGGGAAGCTGCGATTGCTGCCATCATGGGCGAGCA
>CANJVS010000444.1 GCA_947477755.1 Verrucomicrobiaceae bacterium
AGGTGTCATGACGCAGCACGCGGAGATGCGTTCCGGGCATGGCTTGCAGAGCTTCGCGCAGTCCCTCCTCACTCGCGATGTCACCGCCATACATGCCTTTGGGCAGCAGCAGGGCGATGCGGCGGTGGCCCTTTCTCCACAGCAGGCTGCCTGCATGATGACAGGCGGCATGAAAGTCGGTGTCAATCGATGGCAGCGTGATGCCGAGCGCCGATGAACCCAGGATGAGACAAGGCAGGCTTTGGCCGTCCAGCCAGCGTTGCATCGGCACCTGCGCACTCAGCACGAGCCATGCGGTGGCGGGATGATCGGTGAAAAACTTGCTCAGCGCGCGTGCCGGTGTGCTGGTGTAGCAGGCCGCATGGATATGGAACTGAACTTCGTACCCTGCCGCGGTCAGGCGGTTGCGCAGCGTGTCCATCACATACGAGATCGGTGATGGCATGGCGAGAAACGAGACAGGCGTGAGCACTCCGATGATCTTCGCCGCTGTTGCTGTCTTCTGCGGTGCGGCGCGCTGACTGAGGATGCGCCGGCGCTGGCGTCCGCTCACTTCCAGCAGTCCCTGTCTCTGCAACTCATCCAAAGCCGCGCGCAGCGTGCGGCGGCTGATCTGAAGTTCCTCGCACAGTTCACGCTCGCCCGGCAGATGTTGCCGCCAGTGACCGCTGGCGATCCCTTCACGCAGGCTGTTCACACTTTGAGCCACCAGGGACAAGCGTTTGGGCAGGGTGGGTGTGCTGGTGGGCTCTGTGTTCATCTGGTGCCGTGGCGTGACCAGCACTTAGCACTCGTCTCTCAGAGTGGGTCAATCAAAATAAAATCCCTGCTTCCTCCGTTAACCTTTCCCCTATGACCGACCGCTACGCCAATTCCCGCCGCTTGTTTGAACGCGCCACCCTGAGCATCGCCGCCGGCGTGAACAGTGGCATTCGTAAAATGGAGCAGCCCGTGCCTCTTTATTTCCAGCGTGGCGACGGCTCGCGTGTGTGGGATGTGGATGGCAATGAATACATTGATTTTCAGATCGGCCAGGGAGCTCTGCTCTATGGTCACGCTCCCGCGGGCATGGCTGAGGCCATTGGTGCGCAGGCAAAGCTTGGCACCCATTGGGCCGCGCAGTGCGAGCTGGAAATCGAGGTGGCCGAGCGCCTGCAAAAACTCATGCCTGGCGCCGAGCTTGTGCGCTTCAACAACTCGGCCACGGAGGTGGTGCTTTCCGCGCTGCGTCTGGCACGCGCCCACACGGGCAAGCCGCTCATTTTGAAATTTGAAGGGGCCTATCACGGCTGGGCTGACGAGGGGCTCGTCGGCTTTGCCCCCCCGCCGGACAAGTGGGGTGATGATGAGAACCCGACGCACCTGCATCCAAGTCAGGGTGTGATCCCCGAAGTGCTTGATACTTTTGTCGTCGCCCGCTGGAATGACCCGGATCATCTGCGCCGTCAGGTGGCCCGGCACAGCGGTCAAATCGCCGCGATCATCTTTGAGCCCGTCATGTGCAACACCTGCTGCATGGAGCCTGCGGCCGGCATGATTGAGACGATCCGTGAACTCTGCGATCGCGAAGGCATGCTGATGATTGCCGATGAAACGATCACGGGTTTTCGTTTTGCTCCCGGCGGTGCGCAGGAGGCGCTCGGATTCGTGCCGGATCTGACGATTCTCGGCAAAGCCATCGGCGGTGGTGTGCCGTTCGCCGCCCTGGTGGGAAAAAAATCAGCCATGCAAAAAATCATTGATGGTACGGTTGTCCATGCCGGCACGCTCAATGGCAACCCGCTCTGCCTGGCTGCCAGCAAGTGGTGCCTTGATCACGTCATCTCGCTCGGAGAAAGCCATCCGGTAACCGCCAACACGCTTGGCCGGCAATTGATGACAGGCCTGCTTGCACTCGCTGATCAGCACAACATCCCTCTGCGTCCGCAGGGCCCGGGGGCGGCCTTTCACGCCGTCATGCTCAAGCCCGGCGCCGCCGAAGGTCCGGTCACGGAATATCGCGACTACGTGAGGCGCCAGGATGCCCCGCGCTGGGCGCATCTGCGTCGCTGCCTGCTCGAGCAGGGCGTCCGCGCCATCGAGCGCGGCCTGTGGTTCATCAGTCTCGCGCATCGTGAGGCGGACATCCGCGAGGCGCTTGAAAAAGCCGCCCCCGCCTTTGCCCTGCACGCTGCTGAATGGAAATCCGCCTAGCCAATAATGATGAAAAAACGCGTTCTCATTGCCGGCCTGTTCCACGAGACGCACACGTTTCTCGATGGCACCACGGGGCTCGCCGACTTCACCATCCTGCGTGGCGATGACATGCGCCGCTTTGAGGGCGACAGCTCGCCCCTTGGCGGAGTTCTGGCCTGCGCGCGCGAGTTTGACTGGGAGGTTCTGCCCGTCGTGGATTACCGCGCCCAGCCCGGCGCGATGATTGAGGACTCCGTGATCACGGCCTTCTGGAATGATTTGGTCGAGGGCGCGCAGCCTCACCTGTCGGCTGGCATTGACGCCATTTACCTCGTCCTGCACGGAGCCATGGCAGCGCAGTCCATTCAGGATGTGGAGGGGCATCTGCTGGCCCGGATCAGGCAGTTGCCGGGCGCGGAAACACTGCCCGTGTTTGGCGTCTTCGATCTGCATGCCAACTTCACGCCGGAGATGGTGAAACATTCGGATTGTCTCGTCGCTTATCGCGAAAATCCGCACACGGATGCCCGCGAAGCGGCCTGCATTGCGGCGCGACTGCTGCAGCGCTGCCTAACCACTGGTGTGCGTCCGGTTCAAGCGGGTCTGACCTCCGACATCATCTGGCCGCCGACAGGCACCGGCACGGCCAGTGATCCGATGAAAACGCTGGAGTCCATGGCGCGTGAGATGGAGACACTTCCCGGCATCTGGTCGGTGAGTGTCGTGGCTGGTTTTTCTTTTGCCGACACGGAGATGACCGGTGTCAGTTTTGTGATCAGCGGCACCGATGCGGCACTTCAACAGGACTGCCTGCAGCAGTTGAATCACAAAGCCTGGGAGCTCAGGGAACTGGGCAATGTCACCGAACCGCCATTGTCGGAAGTGATTCCGCCCTTTGCCGCGCCTCCTCCCGGACTCACGGTGCTGGTGGAGCCTTCGGACAACATCGGCGGCGGTGCACCGGGCGATGGCACCGGCCTGTTGCGGGCATTGATCGAGTATCAGGTTCCGAACAGCGCCGTTTGCATCGCCGATCCGGCGGCTGTGGCCAAAGCCTGTGCTGCCGGTGTCGGCGCCCCGGTCAAACTTTCCATTGGCGGCAAAGGCAGCCGGCTCGACGCGGGGCCGGTTGAGTTGGAGGTTGAGGTCGTTTCGCTCAGTGACGGACGCTTTGAACTCGAGGATAAACAAAGTCACCTCGCCAGCATGTGCGGAGACCGGTTCGACATGGGCGCATGTGCCGTTGTCCGTCATGGCGGGCTCACCATACTGCTCACCAGCATCAAGACACCACCCTTTGATCTCGGTCAGTGGCGCAG
>CANJVS010000445.1 GCA_947477755.1 Verrucomicrobiaceae bacterium
CGTTTTTCTCGTCGAATGCTTCCATGGCAACACCGAACTGGCCGACAGCGTGAACCACCTGCTTGTCGTCGGTTTCTACCTCATCAACATCGGCTTTGTCTCGCTCTACCTGAAGACCACTGAAAACGTCATTGGCGCGCAGGGCGTGTTCGAAGCCCTGAGTGGCAAGATCGGTGTCGTGCTGCTGGTGCTCGGCGGCATGCACTTCTTCAACCTGCTGCTCTTCACGAAACTGCGTAAGCGCGCCCATCTGGCCACCATGCCTCCGCCGGTGCCGCCGATGCTCCGGGTCAGCGCCTAAGTCGCGAAGCGTCCTTGAGTGCGCTGACCCTCCAGCGCTTTCGAGGGCCGGGCGGCACGCTTCAACCCCTGCCACTCCGAAGGTCAGTCGCGGTCAGGTCGTCTCTCGAAGAAGATGCATTTACCGCTCCGACTGAAAAGCTCCAGAGGGCTGGAGCACTCCAGAACGCTGCCGCGCGACACGAAACCCATTCTGAAATCCGCAACCAACTGCCGCCATGTTCCGCCACAAATTCCGCCGCACTTTCATCGCCATGTCCTGGGGATGGGTGGCGTGTAATTCAACAACTCTCATCGGAATGCTGATCTCTGCACCCTTCAAGTTCAGAGCCTTTGCCGAAGCCTTTAAGTATCTTCTGATCTACGGTTTTTTTACGGCGCTCTATTCGGCTGTTCTGGTGCTGGTTGCCTGGCTTGCAGTATTTCTGCCAACGGATTTGATCGTTGACGAATCGAGTCCGCTGAGAAAGCCCCGGAATGCTGCGGTCATAGGCTTCGCGACAGGTTTTCTGGTGATTCTTGTGCCCGCATGGTCACTGGGAGCTTGGATCCCGGGGCTTCTCGCCGCCATCACCGGCCTCACCGCCGCGCTGCATGTCGTCATCAAGCACCCACGCCAAATCAAATCCACTCTCTTGTAAAACTCCCGCGCTCTGACGGGCGCAGCTACAACCCCATGCATACCCTCACTCTCTTCTATGACGCCCGCTGCGGCTTGTGCTCGCGGGTCAGGCAATGGCTCAGCGAACAACCCGCGTATGTGCGGCTGGAGTTTCTGCCTTATGATTCGGCGGAAGCTGCGCGGAGGCTCCCGTCCATTCAACATCTGCAACCCGATCAGGAGATCGTCGTCATGGCAGACACGGGTGAAGTCTGGCAGGGAGCCGGGGCCTGGGTGCTCTGTCTCTGGGCGCTGCGCGAGTACCGCGGCTGGTCGGCACGCCTGGCTTCACCAGCCATGCAAGCGGCGGCACGCAAGGTGGTCCACTGGATCTCCCGGAACCGCATTGGCATGTCGCGACTGGCTGGGTTCAAAAGCGATGCCGAGCTGACCGCGATCGCCGAGCGTGAGATGGAAGAGCCGGTGTGCCGGTTGCGACATGATTTGGATTTGATCGACTGAGGAAGCCGCCGCGCGCCTTTCTGCTACAAGGCATCAGCAGCTTTTGGCATCAGAAAACCATCATTGGTTAAAATCAGATTCCAGGCGCTGAGGCATTCGTCGAGCTTGGCCTGAGAAGCAGCTCCGGGCAGCAGACGGCCGAGGGCTCCGGCGCGCCGGCCGCGCTGATGGTCCTCTTCACCGGCGGGCATCACCGGATCAGGAACGCAGGTGGCGAGCAGATCGCCGCTCGTCATATCCAGCAGGCCACGATAGACGTCGGGTGATTCGGGTGCCGGAACGGCGGCGGCATCCCAGCACATGACGAAACGGCCCACGCGCTCCCAGTCCGGGATCTCGACGATTTTGTTCATCTCAGCCGCGCTGCCGACGGCGACGACACTGGATTTGGCACAGGCCTGGACGGTCTCCAGCGATGTGACGAGGTGAACGCGCGGCTTCAATCTGGCAAAGGCGGTGAGTGTCTGATGAATGGCGCTGCCGGCGGGTGACAGGCAAAGCAGCGTGTCACCCGAGCGCGCCCAATCCACTTCCATGAGCCGCTGGGCATTGGCCATCGCCTGCGGAGAAATGCCGGGGATGGGCGCTGCGGCAGCGGCCCGTGCAGCGATGGCCTGGGCACTGAGGTCGAGCCACTGGCTGCGCACCGCCGTCGTGGTGGCCTCGCGGGCAGGCATGGGTTTGCCATAATAAACCGTCACGGGGTAGCGCAATTTTTTTGGCCACTTCTTGAAGAAGGTGCCGCCTTCAAAGGAAAAGATGGATCCATAGAGACCTTCCAAATACACCGGCAGGACCAGCGCATCACCCTGTCGGGCCATGAGTTCATAACCCTTCTGCAACTCGTTGAACATGCCATGGCGCGTGATCTCTCCCTCGGGGAAAAGGCCCACAATCTGACCCTCTTTCAGCGCGCCCGCCACACTGCGGATGGCGTCTTTCGCACGCGTTTGGGAGATCGGAACCGTACCAACGATGCGCAGGAACCAGGTCAGCCAGGGGATGTTGTAAAGCACATCCCACATGACGAAGCGCAGCTTGCGCACCGTGGCTGCGCCGAGCACGACGGCATCGACATAACTCACATGGTTAGGCAGCAGCAGCACGCCGCCCGTTTCCGGCACGTGCTGAGGATTCACCGACTTCACGTGATACATCAGGCGCACGATCGTCAGCAGGATGAAGCGCAGGAAATCCTGACTCAGCAGCCGCGTCATGTACACCGCAGCAATCACGGCCAGCGGAGAAATGAAGATCAGCTGCCAGGATGCGGACACATGCAGAAGCAGCAGCACTTTCACCACCACAATGTTCGCCACGATGGAAGCGATGCAGTCCAGAAGATTCATGGCCGCGAGGACACGCGCGAGTTCATCGGGAGGGCAGCGGCTTTGCACAAAGGCATACAGCGGCGTCATGAATGCTCCGCCCGCCAGACCGATGCCGATCATGGCGAAAAAAACCTGCGGCCCCGTGCCGGGCGCCAGTCCGGCCGCGAGTGTGGCCAAAGCCAGACCGATCCCCGCGACAGGCACGATGCCCAGCTCCACCTTGCGCCGCGAGGCGAGCGATGAAATGCCGCTGCCGAGAATCACCCCGACTCCGAGCATCGCGGCCATCAGCGAGAGATCTTTGGAAGCGGCCGCGGCATCGCCGACATGACGTTCGTGACTCAGCGTCACCAGGATCGAACCCACCGCATTCGACATGAACCAGAAGTAGCTCACACCGATTGCGGCCAGCTTGATCGGCCGGTTCCCGAAAACGAGTTTCAGGTGCGTGAAATGCTCCCCCAGCACACCCCGGTGAAACACCACCGTCTCATGCTCCGGCGTGCGCTGGATCATCAGCGCCCCGGCGATCTGGAGGAGCGCCAGCACCGTGACCACCACCATCGGCACCCACACCGCCACCCATGGGTCATTCGACTCCGCCAGCCGGGCGCCAAACCATGTCCCGCCAGCCCACATGCCGCTCAGGATGCCGAGGAACATCGTCATCTGCAGCGCTCCATTCGCCGAGCCCAGCCGGCGGCCGCCGACCAGTTCCTTGATGATGCCCATCTTTGC
>CANJVS010000446.1 GCA_947477755.1 Verrucomicrobiaceae bacterium
AATGGAGCGCGAATTTTCGTGACTTGAACGCGGCAGTAACCCGCATGGCGACGCTGGCGCCAAAGGGACGCATCACACTCAGCGAAGTGGAGTCGGAGATCGAGCGACTGCTCGGAGGGTGGCGTGATGCAGCAGATCATGGCCGGACCTTGGAGTGCGATGTTCTGGGTGAAAAGCAGCGCGCTGAGATTGATCCGTTTGATTTGGCCCAGCTCGATTTTGTTTTGAAAGTGTGCCGTGAGAGCAAGACCCTGTCTGACGCTGGACGGAAGCTGTATGCAGTGTCGCGGTCGAAGCGTCGTGTCATGAACGATGCCGATCGGCTGAAAAAGTATTTGCTGCGCTTTGGGCTGAAGTGGGATGATCTGAAGTGAGCCATCCTGAATTCAGCAGGAGCTATTTCGGCCTTTGCCGAAGACCTCGGGTGCTCTAGATTCGGGGCATGAAACGCAATCGCCTCGGCCGCTCTGGCATCGTTGTTACGGACATCTGCATGGGAACCATGACCTTCGGCCTTCAGGCGGATGAGAAGACTTCCTTCGCCATCATGGACCGGGCGATTGATGCGGGGATCGACTTCTTTGACACGGCGGAAATGTATCCCGTGCCGCCGAGCGCGGAGCTGTTTGGTGTCACGGAGCAGATCGTCGGCAAGTGGCTCAAAGGTCGCACGCGGGGTGAGCTGATTGTCGCCAGCAAGGTCACCGGGCCCGGTCACGGCTGGTTCCGCCCGCCGATTCGCGGTGGGTTCACCGCACTGGATCGCCGCCAGATTTTTCAGGCCTGCGAGGACAGCCTGCGCCGCCTGCAGACGGATTACATCGACCTCTACCAGACGCACTGGCCTGATCATGGCATGCAGCAGGAGGAGACCCTCGGCGCACTCACCGACCTCATTGATCAGGGCAAGATTCGAGCCTGGGGCGGCAGCAATGAGACCTGCTGGGGTGTCATGAAAAATCTCTGGGAAGCCGAAAAACACGGCCTGGCACGCATGGCCTCTGTGCAGAATAATTTCTCGCTGATCAACCGGCGCTGCGAGAGCGAGCTGGCTCAAGTTTGCCGCCAAGAAGGCGTGAGCCTGCTGCCCTACTCGCCACTCGGCGGCGGAGTGCTCTGCGGCAAATACAATGGCGGGGCCCTGCCCAACGGCGCACGCTTCACGGACTACATTCTGAATGGCGGCCCGCGTCAGAAACGCATGGCCGCGCGCTTCGTGAATGAGCGCAGTCTTGAAACCACGGCACGACTTCAAGTCATCGCCGCCGATCTGGGGATCAGCGTGACCACACTCGCGCTCGCCTGGAGCAAGCAGCACGACTTCGTCGCCTCCACCATCGTCGGAGCCACCACGGTCGCGCAGTTTGAAGAAAGCCTGCTGGCCGCTGATCTGGTGCTCAGTCCCGAAACCCTGGCGCGCATCGACGCCATTGATGAAGCCATCCCGACTCCGATGACGGAGGACGGGTTGAGGAGGCTGTGAAAACAATTCGGCGACGTGGCGCGGTCACAGGCACCGCGCCGCCTCATCGCCCATGCGTGCATAGACCTCGCGGCCTGCGGCGCTGTGCTCCAGCAGATCAGCAGAGAAGCGCACGCGGCCCGGCTCAAAGAGGGTGATCACACAGGAGCCACCAAAACGAAAGTAGCCCTTTTCATCGCCCTTGCAGATGATCTGGCCGGGAGTGGAGGTGTGAACGACGGAGCCGACGCAGGTGGCGCCGACCTCGAGAAACACGACATCGCCCAGACCCTGCGTGCGCATCCGGGTCACGTAACGTTTGTTTTCCCAAAAGATGGTTGGGCGCTTCATCAGGGCGATCGGACTCACGGAGAACAGTGAACCGTGGATCTTCCGTGGCGACTCGGCGATGCCGCCGCAGGGGAAATGAAAGCGGTGATAGTCGGTCGGGCAAAGGCGGGAGATGAGCACGCTGCCTTTCTCGAATCGCGAGGACAGCCCGCTGTCTCCGAGCAGCGCCGTGATGTCGAAGCGGATGCCTTTGACCAGAAAATCACGGCACTGGGAGACATCAGGAATCACGAGATGACGGCCATCCGCCGGCAGGGCGATGGCGTCCTCATCCGCGACAATGGGCCGCGCGGCGGGCTTGAGTTTGCGATAGAAGAAATCGTTGAAGCTCTTGTAGCTCTCCACCGGATCGGCGAACTCGGAGACATCGACACCATATTCCTTGATGAAGGGTGCGATCTTCGCGGCGCTGGCCGGCGAGTCCATGCGTGAGCCATACCACGCTGAAAAGAACGACCGCTTCACCAGCGCGTGCAGGGCGAGCTGACCCAGCGGGTTTTCATAAACGAAGCGCAGCGGCCCCTCGCCATACACGGCCTCGGTTTCGAGACGCTGAGTGAGGCGGTTGAAGAACTGAATCGGGGCTGCAGGCATCGGAGGTGGTTTCTCAAAAAAGCCGCCCACGAATGCGCGGCATTCATGGGCGGCTCAGGAATCTGGTTTTAGATCACGATGGGTGATTAGAGCATCTCGGCCACGAAAGCACGCTCATCGACGAGTTCTTTGTTCGTCGCGGCGATCTTGGATTTGGCGAAGTCGTCCATCTCATAGCCGGTGATGACTTCATAGCTGCCGGGAGTGGTCGTGCGCACGGGCATGCCGGCCCAGACATTGGCATCAAAGCCGTACAAGCCCTGGCTCTTCACGCCGATGGAATGAATGGCGCCAGGGGTGAACAGCGAACGCACATGATCGACGAGGGCGTTTGCCGCCGAGGCTGCGGAGGACGCGCCGCGGGCCGCGATGATGGCTGCACCGCGCTTGCCGACGGTTTCGCAGAACGGACCTTCAAGCCAGGCCTGATCGTTGATGACGGAGGTCGCAGGTTTGCCGCTGATGGTGGCGTGGGCAAAGGAGGGGAACATCGTGGGGCTGTGGTTGCCGTAGATGAAGATGTCCTTCACTTCCGTGAGATCCACGCCGGCTTTTTGAGCGAGCTGGGTTTGCGCGCGGTTTTGATCGAGGCGCACCATGGCGGTGAAGCGCTCCTGGGGGAGGCGCTTGGCCTGGGAGGCGGCGATCATGCAGTTCGTGTTGGCAGGATTGCCCACGACGGCGATGCGGGCATCGTCCGCAGCCACGGCATCAATGATGCGCCCCTGTTCGATGAAGATTTTGCCATTGTCCTTGAGCAGGTCCGCGCGCTCCATGCCGGGTCCGCGTGGCTTGGCACCGACCAGCAGGCACCAGTTGGCGTCCTTGAAACCCACGGCTGGATCCGAAGTCTGCACGATGCCTTTGAGCAGCGGGAAGGCGCAGTCATCAAGTTCCATCGCGACACCGGCGAGTGCCTGCAGAGGTTTTTCAAACGGGGCCTCAATGAGCTGCAGGATCACCGGCTGATCAGGTCCGAACATGGCACCTGAAGCGATGCGGAAGAGAAGTGCGTAACCGATCTGACCGGCGGCACCGGTGACTGCGACTTTGATTGGGGCTTTGCTCATAATTTGGGGG
>CANJVS010000447.1 GCA_947477755.1 Verrucomicrobiaceae bacterium
CCGGTCATTCTGGGCTTCCATACCCGCCATGAGGTATCAGGAGCTGGAAGCAGTAAAGTGGCGGTGGCAAAAGACATGGGTGAACGAGGGTAACGTGGAACGTTTCATATCCAGGGAAGTTGCGGCAAACATCACGGACCAACATGATTCATGGGAAACAAGAAATGAGCTTGCCAATCCCGCTGCGCGCATCACGTCTCACGAACCCGTTCTGCCGCCATGAAACTTGCTCTCATCCGCCGTCAATTTGCCGCTGTCGGCGGAGCAGAACTGTATCTGCAGCGGCTTTTGACCGGCCTAATCTCCGCCGGACATGAGGTGCATCTTTATGCGGAAAGCTGGCAGGGTGCTCACCCCGGCGTGGTCATGCACGAGGTGCCAGTCAAAACCAGCCGCGCCCGGCGTCCGGTCGTTTTCGCCGAAACGGTCGCCAGGATGCTGCAGGACAAGGATTACGATGTGGTCTTCAGCCTCGAACGCACCATCCGTCAGGACATCTACCGCGCCGGGGACGGAGTCCACAGGGTCTGGCTTGAGCAGCGGAAACGCTTCGCTCCATGGTGGAAACGACCCTTTGTCGGGCTCGGCGCGTTTCATGCAAACATGAAGTCCCTGGAGGCACGCACCTTCGACCCCGCCAACACCCGCCACATCATCGTCAATTCCGAAATGGTGCGCCGCGAAATCCTCGCCCACTTGCCCTTCCCCGCCGAGCGTATCCATCTGGTGCGCAATGGCATCGACACCGCCCGGTTTTTGCAGGGCGACCGAACCGCCACCCGGGCCAAGCTGGGATTAACCGACCAGGATTATGTCCTCCTTTTTGTCGGCTCCGGCTGGGAGCGCAAAGGTCTCCATTTTTTGATCAACCTGATGCGCCGCTGGCAGCACTCGGAACCTTCCTTCAAACTTCTCGTCGTCGGCAAAGGCCGCCTCACAGGTCCGGTTCCCGGCAACGTGATCCTTGCCGGCCCAATGGCCCAAATCGAGCATGCCTACGCTGCGGCAGATTTGATGACCTTTCTGCCGATCTATGAGCCCTCATCAAACGTCGTCATCGAGGCTCTCGCCAGTGGACTCCCCGTCATCACCAGCAGGTTTAACGGGGCCAGTGAATTGATTCAGCCCGGCCTCAATGGAGAAGTTCTCGCGGACCCGGCCGATCACGAAACTCTGGAAAAAACAGTCCAATTCTGGCGCCAACGCTCAGCCAAACGCTGCACATCCACTTCCCTCCCGCTCGATCTGGACACCAATATTCGCGAAACTTTGAGATTGCTGGAAATGGTCTCAGTTGAGAAGAAAAGCGCTGAATAAATAGTTTCAAATGTAACGCTTAGATCGCTACATATTCATTTCAAAAGAGATGCTTCTGCCCAACGATCTGATCTTTCTTTTCAATTCGCGACAACTTCCGCTCAGCAACTTCAGCATCCGTCAGTTGAGTCTGATTGGGAGCATTCATTTGCGTTACATCGGTAACAACTTTTGGCAACGCAGCCTGAACGCTATCCGGCTCGGCATTTTGAATTTCGGTGACGCCACCCTGCTTTGATCCTTTTTTATTTTTTTCACTCACAACCAACGCTTTAGCCGAACTATTTACACTATCTACAGATTGGCTTTGATTGTGTTCAGTCGCCCCGGCAACTGGGTCAACGTTGGTCAAATGTATCGCTTCTTTCGTTACAACTGATCCGCTTTCACTCTTTCTTTTGCGATGTCGACTGACCCGTAAAGCAGTCTGTGCACGGCCTTTGGCTCCTCGACCATTGTGCCGCTCAAAGTTCGGAAAAATGAGCTTATCCCCATTCGCTTGCAGCCATCCAGCCTTTTCCATGGCGGCGGAGAATCCTTTCTTGCCGGCAAGCTTGTCCAGAAACTCCATCGTGACGCTTGTCTCGTTACTATCAGAGACATTCATCTCGGCCCAAGCCCATAGCCTGACAAGTTTTCCCATCACCGCATCCGCATCCAACCTCAGTTGACTGGCAATGATGCAGATCTCCGGTTTATCCGGTGTTTTCGTTTCAATTTTAACCCAGGAGCAGCGCATGCGTATCGCTTATACCGTTACAGCACATCTGACAATCCTGAATTTGGTGATGCCTCACCAGAGACCTGGCCCACGCCTTTGGAAACAGCTTGATCAGGATTTTTGAATCTGCGCCGGGATTTTCCTGAGTGGATGGGACTACGCGATCACATCACGCAGCACATTGCCATGCACATCCGTGAGCCGCAGATCCCGGCCGCTGAATCGGTAGGTGAGTTGCTCGTGGTCGATGCCCATGAGATGCAGAACCGTGGCCCACATGTCATAGACCGTGCTGACGTTCTCGATGGCGTTGTAGCCAAACTCATCCGTCGCTCCATAAACATGGCCACCTTTGACACCTCCTCCGGCCATCCAAACGGTGAACCCGTAGGGATTGTGATCGCGGCCGTTGCTTCCTTGAGCGAAGGGCGTTCGGCCAAACTCACCAGCCCAGACGATGAGCGTGCTGTCGAGCAATCCGCGTGCTTTGAGGTCCTTAATGAGCGCGGCGATCGGTTGATCGATCTGATTGGCCATTTTGCCATGGCCCTCATTGAGCGCACTGTGGTGATCCCACGGATTGGCTCCATTACCGCCACCGAGGTTGTAAGCCAGAGTGCTGAGCTCAATGAACCGCACACCGCGCTCAACGAGTCGCCGGGCGAGCAGGCACTGGCGGGCGTAGGCGGCCTTTTTTGGCTCAGGATCATCAAGTCCGTAGAGCTTTCGCGTGGCCTCGGTTTCACCCGCGATGTCGCACAGATCAGGCACAGCGGACTGCATGCGCCAAGCCATCTCGTAGTTTGAAATGGCGGCTTCGACGTGCATGTCGTTCTGGGTGGCTCCGGCGAAACGCTTGTCCATCGCACCGATGAAATCGAGTTGCCTGCGCTGCATTTCCTGAGACTGCCGTGGGCGAATGTTTACCACCGCCTCCGCCTCATCAGCTTTCACGATGCTGGCCTGATGTTGCGCGGGCAGAAACCCGTTGCTGAACAGGCCCACCCCGCCGTGCGGAGTCGCCGCGCCACCGCTTTGCAACACCACGTAGCCGGGAAGATCCCGGGATTCCGTGCCGAGACCGTAGCTCGACCAGGCCCCGGCGCTCGGAAACCCGAGGAAAGGAAAGCCGGTGTGCATGAAAAAATTCCCCTGCGCATGTTCACTGAACTTCGCCGTCATGCTGCGGATCATGCACAGATCGTCCACCACTCCGCCGATCTGCGGAAACAGATCACTCACCTCGATGCCCGACTGTCCGTAGCGTTTAAAATCCCAGTGCGAAGGCTGAACCGTCCCGTTGTTGTTGAACTGCGTCTTCTTCACATCCCCGGGCATCGGCTTGCCTTCGAATTTTTTGAGCATCGGCTTGTGATCAAACGAATCGACATGCGACACCCCGCCGCTCATGTAGAGAAAGATGACGCTGCGGGCTTTAGGAGCGAAGCG
>CANJVS010000448.1 GCA_947477755.1 Verrucomicrobiaceae bacterium
CACATCACCTCGCCTAACAAAGTGCATGTGGAGCAGTGCCTGCAGGCCCTGGAAATGGGCAAGCATGTCATCTGTGAAAAGCCGCTCGGCATGACGGCCGCCGAAACCGCCAAAGTGGTCGAGGCCGTGCGGAAGGGTGGCAAAAAAGGCCCCGTCTTTGCGGTGAACTACATGTGCCGCTTCTTCCCGGCGGTGCTGCAAATGCGCGCGATGGTCGAGCGCGGTGATCTGGGGAAAATCATCCACGTGCAGGGCACGTTTTTCCAGGACTGGCTGTTGCATGAGACCGACTACAACTGGCGCGTGCTCGCCAGTGAAGGCGGCAAACTGCGTGCCGTGGGTGATATCGGTACGCACTGGATCGATGCCGTCAGCTTCATCCTCGGAGCCAGGGCTCAAAGCGTGTTTGCCCACATCGAGACGTTTCACAAGCAGCGTCTGCGTCCGAGGGGCGAGGTGCAGACCTTCACCCAAGAGAGCAGGAAAGCCATGATGCCCTACAAGGTGGACACGGAGGATTTTGGCAGTGTGCTGCTCAAGTTCGGCAAAGCCGGTCATGGCAACGCGGATGGCGTGCATGCCAATGCCTGCATCTCGCAGGTCGCCGCCGGTTCAAAGTGCAATCTGAACCTTGGCGTTTACGGCACCAAAGGCAGCGTGCGCTGGGATCTTCAGCAGCCGAATGAAATCATCCTCGGACGGCGTGATGAACCCAATCAGATCCTCCAGCGCGGCACGCCGGGCTTCATGGAAGATGTGGCCAATTTCACCGACTACCCCGGCGGTCATCCGGAAGGCTTCAGCGATGCGCACAAGATGCATTACCGCGCCGTCTATGAACACATCGCCAGCGGCAAAAAAACACCAGCGCTCTTCGCCACAGCGGCCGATGGCCACCACGAAGTGAAGCTGTGTGAGGCCATCCTCCAGAGCAGCAAAGCGAAGACCTGGGTGAAGGTTTAGCCCTTTGCCCGCGCGCCTTCGCCGCCGCTGCCTGCGGGCTCGCGCCAGGCAAAGCGTTTCAGCCATGGATTCGCTTTGCCTTCCACGGCATCGGCGATCAGTCCGCCGAGCACGGGAGTGAATTTGAAAGCGTGGCCTGAGTCTCCGCCCGCGATGACCAGGCCCGGATGAGCGGGATCATGATCGATCAAAAAGTGGCCGTCGAAACTGTCGCCATAGAGGCAGATGCGCGTGCCGGCCAGGGGCGCATCAGCGAGAGCGGGGAAGGTTTCTCTCAAGAACTGACGGAAGCGCGCTTCTTCGCCCTGCGGCATGATGCGCGCGTCGCCGGCACGCACCCGGCGGCCCGGGCCATGATTCGCCACTTTGACGATGCCCTCTGCATTGGCTGGAAAGCCATACCAGCCGGTGAGTCCGATGTCAGCAGCCCATACCGGGAAAGCAGGCGCCTGATACGTCCCGGGGTCGGCCGGCCGGAAATGAAACACCGGCTGCGCAGTGGCCCACAGGCGGTCACTCAGCCATGGCAGATATTCCGTGGTCCAGGCTCCGAGTGCAGAGATGCTGACATCTGCGTGCCATTTCCGTCCGCTGGCGTCCTGCATGCCGCAGATCCTTTCGCCGTCCTGAATCCAGGAACCAAAAGACACCTGCTCATGAATCGCCACGCCAGCAGCCAGTGCGTCTTGTTTCAGCCGCATCACCACACGCCCGCTCTCAGCCCAGCCGCCGCGCGGATTGAGATAACCATTCGGGAAGGAATCTGCCGCCCAATGCGGATGCGCCACCCTCAGTTCATGACTGCCCATGCGCTCAAGCCGGTGTCCGCGTGCCGAAAGAAAGGCGTGGCTGTCGTGCTCAAATGAGCCCGGCTGCATGCCGCCACGGGTCATGATCAGAAAACCATCTTCGTGATACAACTGCTGCCCCCAGCGTGCATTCCACTCATGCCAGCGCTGAATCGAAAGCTCGCCCATGGCGGTGTACTGTTCATCGCTGCCATAATCCATGCGCACGACTTTGCTGATGTCGGTCGAGGCGGCGTCGGGATGCGGGATGCCGCCCGCATCCAGCAGCGTCACGTCCCAGCCGCGGGCGCGAAGCTCCAGTGCCGCTGTGAGGCCAAACGTGCCGCCGCCGAGAATGAGTGCCGATGAATTCATGAAGCCAGGTCATCATACGCCGCGAAAAGGCGCAATCTCAGGCTGCATTGAGTCCGGGCGATCACCCGGGCAGATCGATTGCCCTGCTTGCCGCATCCCGCAGGAATTTCAGTTCGAGGTTGTTCACACCACTTCGCAAATGCAGCAGGTTGGTCTGGTCTTTGAAGAGGTCTAACAAAACGGAATGCCTGAGGGTCACTCCGGAGAGACAGGAGACCAGCGGCAGCTCAAAATGCAGGGTGACCGTTGGATCATCGGTCCTGTCGCTCCCGGACTCGCGTCCGACCCATTCGATGCCGGCAGTCTTGCCGGTGACTTCGGTGAGGACAAAGGTTTTGGTTAGGTAGGACTGGATTTGGGCGTCGAGCTCTGCGGCGGGAGTTTTGGCAATGGACATGGCCCGCTCTGAATGCCGCATGAGCGCCAGCTCCAAATCGTCCGTGAACACCGTGAGGCTGACTTCAAGCTTTTGGGTTTTGGGATTGTATTCGGCCTCGGCGGTCGACTGGTGCATCGAGTGAGCCTGCGCCCAGCCCGCTGCGCCCAGGCAGAGGGCGGCGGTGATGAGGCTACTTCTTTTCATCGGTCTTTTTCTCCGGCTTGGTCAGCTCGCGCATCGGGTTTGGGGCCTTGTCCTCCTTGAACAGCTGGAATTTGCTTTTCACGGGACGGCGCGGCCAGAAGTTGTTTTCGACATCGGTGTCCACGAGCTCCTGTCGCGGGTCAAAGGTGACGGATTTGAGTTCCTTTTTCGTGAACAGAAGCTTGGAGGCCTTTTCAGTGTTGAAGCGCCAGATTTCAGCCGGAAGCTTCAACTCCTCGCTGCTGCCATCGGTGTAATCGATCTTCAAAATGAGCGGCGTGACGAGTCCCCCGGCGTTGCGGAATTCGATGACGTAGAAATTGTGCGTGGTCTGAAGCAGCGCGTGGTCGATCTCCTCTTCCTTCAGTTCCTTGACCAGGGCCTCGAACTTTTTCTTCTCGCTTGGCAGCACGGTGGCCTCGTCAAAGCCGTCGTAGAAATCCTTGAGCTCGGGGAAGCGGTCCACGCGCTTTGGCAGCGGGTAGTTGCGCTCCCTGGTGAGAGTCTGGGGCAGTTCCTCCTTCTCCCTTTTTTTCTTTGGCTTTTCGATGGCCGGATCACGCGAGTCGAGCTGCAGCCATTTCACTTCATCAATCGAGACATCGACGTGATCGGTGCTGTAAAACCAGCCCTGCCAGAACCAGTCGAGATCGACGCCGCTGGCATCCTCCATCGTGCGGAAGAAGTCGGAGGGCGTGGGCCGCTTGAACATCCAGCGCCGGGCGTAAGTCTTGAAGGCGTGATCAAAGGCCTCGCGACCGAGAATGTGCTC
>CANJVS010000449.1 GCA_947477755.1 Verrucomicrobiaceae bacterium
GATTCGCCGCCGTGAGAAAGGCATGACCGACATCAAGGGACGGGCCACAGGCACCACGGCTTTTCCTGAAATGCACAAGACCGAAATGGGACTGTGCGTGGCCACCCAGCTCGCCGGCTGCATGGTCGGTGCCCGCCCCATCGCCAACTGGATGTCTCCCGAGCAGGCTTACGCGCAGACTCAGGGCCAGCTCGCCTGGTATCGCGCCATGGAGGACGACGGACACATGAAGCAGATCACCGACAGCCGCGGGCTGGAGGCCATGATCAAACTGTGGACGGATGGCACCCCCAACGACAACAAACCCATCGGCTACATTCTCAGTCTCGAAGGCGCGGACAGCATCCGCAGCGTCGGGCATCTGGAGCGCCACTGGGAACAGGGACTGCGCGCCATGGGCCCCGCGCACTACGGTGTGTGTCGGTACGCACTGGGCCATGATCAGATCGGCGGCCTGCCAGCCACCGGCAAAGAACTCATTCGGGAAATGGACCGCCTGGGCATGATTCTCGATGTCACTCATCTCTCCGATGGTTGCTTCTGGGATGCTTTGGAAATCTTCCAGGGAACCATCTGGGCCAGTCATTCAAACTGCCGGGCCCTCGTGCCCGACGTGCGCCAGTTCAGCGATGAGCAGATCAAAGCACTGATCTCGCGCGGTGCCGTCATCGGCGCCGCCCTGGATGCATGGATGATGGTTCCCGGCTGGATCCGCGGCAAGACCACACCGCAATCAGCCGGCCT
The DNA here is from genome assembly GCA_947477755.1 of Verrucomicrobiaceae bacterium. Taxonomy (GTDB): domain Bacteria; phylum Verrucomicrobiota; class Verrucomicrobiia; order Verrucomicrobiales; family Verrucomicrobiaceae; genus Prosthecobacter. The sequence goes on from CANJVS010000449.1 coordinate 745, forward strand.
CAAGCTCGAAGTCATTTGCGATCACATCGACCATGTCTGTCAGCTCGCTGGAAACACCCGACACTCAGGCATCGGCACCGATCTCGACGGCGGCTACGGCACCGAACAGACGCCCGAAGACCTCGACACCATCGCCGATCTTGCCCGCATCCCTGACATGCTTGCGAAGCGTGGCTACAAGCAGGAAGACATCGAGAACATCATGCATGGCAACTTCCTCAACCTGCTGAGAAAAGCCCTGCCGAATTGAGTTCCACCGTTTGAAAAACTCCGGTGCCTATTTCCGCACCAGCCGGAATTGCCGCTGGTAGCGCAGCGGGGTCATGCCCATGTGCTTGTGAAAGTGATGGGTGAAGCTGCTCTGATCAAAGAAACCAAGACCGGCAGCCACCAGACTGATCTGCGCATCCTCATGCTGCAACGCCTCACAACCAGCCTGGATGCGCAGCTTCATGATAAAGGCCTGCGGGCTGCACCCAAACGTCTCCACAAACTTTCGGTGCAGTTGCCGCGTGCTTAGATGCACCGTTGCTGCCAGCTCTGCCACACTCAGTCGTTTGCGGAAATTTTCCCGGATGTGCGCCAGCGCTCGATCAATCTGCAAATACGGATGCACCGTCTGCAGAGCCTGCCCATAGCTCTGTGTCGTGCCCATAAGCCCGATCAGCTCCCTGCTCCCGGTGATCTGCGAGCCGAGGCCACAAACAATGAGGGTGAGATCGAGCTGCGCTGCAAGACGGTGGCTGGCGCGAGCAGCTATGAGTGGCAGTGCCGCCTGCACACAGGCAGCCCGCCCTGGGAGGCGGTGAAGACCGGCACGACGGTGAAGATCCTGGTGTCTAATCTGACCCCAGGCACGGTCTATGCCTTCCGCGTGCGTGCCATCGGCAGCGCCGGTGCTGGCACCTGGAGTGACGAAGCCACCGAACGCGCACCGTGAGGCGGGTGGCGGAGGAGTGAATCGTTAGGGGTGAAGGGTTAGGGGTGATGAAAGCGAGCTTCCACCTCAGCCCTTCATCCTGGCGTGATCCGCTCTAACTCTTAACTCTTAACGCCTAACTTTTAACACCTAACTCATAACCCTGAACACAGGCTAGAAAGCCCATGCTACGCCATGCCCTACGACCCAAACTACCCACCGCTGAATGCGGAGATCGAGTCCGCGCCCCTACGCGGTCAGTTCAATGGCCTCAAAGACCTGATCGACGCGATCGTCACCCTCACCGCCGCACAGATCGACGGTGTGACGACCCTGCTGCCGGGGGAAACGGCGAGCGTGGGCCTGACAGTGATCGGCAACACCCTGCACTTCACCTTCGGCATCCCGCGTGGAGATGAGGGGGTGCAGGGGCAAAATGGCAGTGATGGAGCCAACGGCGCGGACGGTGCTGACGGTGCCGTGGGAGCTCAGGGACCACCCTTTGCGCAAGCCCTGGTCGATGCCGTGACGACGCTGAATCCCGGTGATCCCGCGACGGTGACGGTGAGTTTTGATGGCACAAATGTGCACTTCAGTTACGGCATTCCCAGAGGCAACAATGGAACCAATGGAACGGATGGCAGCGTCGGCCCGCCCGGACCACCTTTTGCTCAGGCCGTGATCGACAGTGTGACGACGCTGCCGCCCGGAACACCCGCCACGGTGGGCGTGAGTTTTGATGGAGCCAATGTGCACTTCGTCTTCGGCATTCCCAAGGGAGACACGGGCAGCGACGGCACGCAGGGTGTGCAAGGCCCGCCCGGTGAGGTGACCAATGCCGCTCTGACCGCTGCGATCAGTGGCACCAGTAACAACAGCAACGGAGTGACGACGCTGGGCCTCGTGGTGAGTGACCCACCCACGCAGACGGAGATGCAGAGCCTAGCCAATAAGGTGGATGAACTGCTGGTGGCGCTGCGGCGGTGATGTGAAACTCGCGCTACGGCGGGGAGCAAGGAGTGAGGGCATCCTGCCATTCACAGGGGCTGGAGAAAACGTGAACGGATGTCTGTATTAAGCATGGAACCAAGATGACAGGCGAGGGATCAGCCTGCCATCGCTCTGGGTTGCGAACTTGAGTCTCGGCCGTTGGATCAAATGCGATCGGCAAACGGCCCCCGAACTCAGGGCTTGGGTTTGACATTGTACTTGGACGGCGACTTGTCGTACTTCTCCTGGCACTCCGCCGTCGCGAAAGCGACACGCTGGCCGTCTTTCGACTGGCTGTGGAAGATGAGGCGAATGGCTTTTCCGCAGACAGGGCATTTATCGTTCACCGGCTCCTTGGCCGTTCCTGAAATCGTCAGAGCGCCCGTGAGGGCAAGGATGGTAAGCAGTGTTTTCATGATGGGGGATGATGCGCGGGGATAAACGCAGCGCAGTCATTCAATACATTCAGCCATTCCTTGTCACGCCTGATTTTCACCGCACCCCGAAATCAGACGGTGTTTGAAAATGCGATCACACAAGTTCCGCCATCGTGCCTCGGGTGACGCCGAGTTGGGATTGGGCTTTGAGGTCGCGCCAGATGTCTTCACCGCCGCGCTGGCCGGCGAGCAGATCCTGATAGGTGCGGATGGTGCGCAGTGCTTCATCGCGGGTCTGCTCCAGCAACTCGACGCGGTAGTGCCGCAGGCCTGCGCTCATGAGACCGCTGAAGAATTGCGCGCCGGTTTGCGGCACGGCATTGAAGAGCGTGTTGCGGCAGCCAACATCAGCCTTCAGCGGATGCTCCATGCCGACGCGGTCACGCAGC
>CANJVS010000450.1 GCA_947477755.1 Verrucomicrobiaceae bacterium
CAATCACCAAAATTTATGTCCACTAAAATCGGAGTCATCGGAGCAGGCGGCATGTTGCAGTATCACGCGGCGGGTTTCCGTCAGGCAGGCGGCGAGATCGTGGCGGTGGCCGATGCGGCACCGGGCGCAGCAGCCAAAGCAGCGGAAAAATGGAGCATCGCCAAAGCCTACGAATCCGTGGACGCCATGCTGGCCGGAAGCCCGGAAATCGAAGCGGTGAGCATCATCGTCCCCAATAAATTCCACGCACCGCTTACCCTCCAGTGCCTCGCCGCCGGGAAACACGTCTTTTGTGAAAAGCCTCCGGCACTCTCCGCCGACGAAGTGAATGCGATCATCGCCGCCGCGAAAAAGGCCGGGAAGAAAGTACTCTTCAACTTCAACAACCGCGCCCGGCCCGAATCCCAGGCCATGATGAAATACATCAATCAGGGCGTGGTGGGCAAGATCAACTCAGCCCAGGCCAAGTGGATCCGCCGCACCGGCATTCCAGGGTTCGGCGGCTGGTTCACCACCAAGGAACTCTCCGGTGGCGGCCCGCTCATCGATCTGCTGCACATGGTGGATCTCGCCATGTATTTCATGGGCTATCCCGAGCCTGCACACGTGCTCGGGCAGACATTCTCCGACTTCATTCAGGACACGAGTTTCAAAGGACCATGGGGCATCCCCGACCGCGTGGGTGGCACAACCGATGTCGAAAACGCCGCGCACGGTTTTGTCACCTTCAAGTCCGGTCAGGTGCTCTCGCTTCAAGTATCATGGGCGGAAATGGTGAAGCGTGAAGAAGTCTCCGTCGTCTTCCAGGGCACCAAGGCCGGTGGCAAAGTGGAGCGCCTTTTCGGCATCGACGGACTCGACAACACCGCCATCGACACCTGCGAACTTTACGTCCAGGAAAACGGCCACAGCGTGAACCGCAGCATCACCACCCCGACCTGTGAAGACATGGGCCGCATTGGTTCCGCCGCCAATTTCATCGAAGCCATCGAAGGCCGCGCCGAAGCACTCAACACACCCGAGCAGGCCCTGCGCCTGATGCAGGTCATCGACGCCATCTACGCTTCTGCCACCACTGGCAAACCTGTGTCGATCTAACACGACCTCATCTGGAAAACCGGAACGCGGGCAGGGCTTTAGTCTGCCCGCCATTTCCAGGAACTGGAACAGGCGAATAGTCGGCGTGACGCTTGTGCTCAAAACCGACCATTGTCGGCTTCGTCTTGATGCGTTAGCAATCGGCACGGCATGAACTGGTTTCGTCACATCCACACATGGTTCTTCATTGGGTGTGCACTGGTCGGGAGGGCAGTGGCTCAGGAAGATTCTCCGCTCAAGAGTCTCGCCGATGTGCGTGCCATCACGCGTGCGGAAGCGGTCAAGCGACCAGCGGTGCGGGTGCGCGGGGTGGTGTCACTGCTGGGCGAGGGACTGGCCTCCTCCGGCCGCGTGGCTCCCGCGCTGTCATCATTCTGCATCGAAGAGCAAACAAACGGCATTTGGGTGACTGTGTCACAAGCATTGCGGGAAGGCTTTTGGGAGGGTGACGAAGCAACACTGCTCGCACTCCAGGAAGGCACGGAGATCGAACTGGATGGCGTGCTGGTCGAAGGGGCATTCGCGCCGAACATCCTGCCCAGGCGACTGAAAGCGCTCGGACAAAAACCTCTACTTCCGGCGTTGGATGTACCCCTGGCGCGACTCATGAGCGGTGCGGAAGATGTGCATCGTGTGCGCGTTACCGGCGTAGTTCAGAGCATCGCCGATGAAAGCGGCACCCGCTGGCTCCTGAAGGTGCAGACGGGCCTGGGACACTTCCTTGCGCGACTGCCGAAGCTCGATTCCCTGACCCCGACGCGACTTCTGGATGCGGAGGTGCGCATGAGTGGTCTGGCTGCGGTTTCGCGCAACTGGCGCTCAGAGTTTGTCTGCCCGCGCCTCATTGTCAGCCATGAAAAGGACATCGAAATCCTGCAGGCACCTCCAGCGGATCCCTTTGCCGCGCTCAAAGTGCCCCTGCATGCGCTGGATGCGTTTTCGCCGGATGGACGTCCGCTGCATCGTCGCCGGATTGAAGGCGTGGTGACTTACACGGAGCCCGGCGAATTCATGGTGATCCAGGAAGGCACGGCCGCCGTGCGGATCGAACCCGGTGCCGAAAATTTAAAGGTCGGAGATCGGGTGGAAGCGGCCGGCTTCATCGACACCAGCAGAGAAATGGCTGGGATGAGCGGTGCCCAGGTCCGCGTGATCAAACATGAACCAACGCCGCCCCCCGTTTCCGTGAGCATGACCGAGATTCAGGATGACTATCATCAGCTCCGCTCCGGCAAACCGACCCGCCTGCCGGGAGGCTATGATCACCTTTTGGTTAGCGTCACCGGCCATGTTCTCAGCGTTCAAGGCCCATCCCAGGAGGGCGTGCAACGCCTGGAACTCGATTGCGGCGATTCGGTCACCACCGCCTTTGTGCGGGACTCCCTGCAGGATCTTCAACCGGGCACCAAACTATGCGCCACAGGTATCGCGATCATGCAGTATGCGCCGGCCGGTCAGACCGCCAACTTTGCACGGCCGACACGACTCGATCTGCTGGTGCGTGACAGGCATGACATCGCCGTGCTCAGCGCACCCTCCTGGTGGACGATTCGACGCATGCTGGCCGCCCTGTTTTGTGCGGCAGCAATCGCGCTTGGAGCTCTGGCCTGGGCATCCGTTCTGCGGCGCACCGTGGCGAGGCAGACGCAATTGCTCGCGCAGGAGATGCGCGGGCGGCGTGACGCGGCGGTGGAGTTCCAGGCAGCTTTGCGTGAGCGCTCGCGGTTGGCCGCCAATCTGCATGACACCGTGCTGCAAACCATGACCGGCATCGCCTACCAGATCGAGGCCTGCGAGACCGAATCCCTGCCCGAAGCCGAACGCAAAGCCAACCATCTGGAAACCGCCCGCCGCATGGTCCAGCGCGGTCAGGAGGATCTCCGCAACTCGGTGTGGGCGCTACGTGCCCTGCCAATGAAAGAGCGCACGTTCACGGAAGCAGTGCGCAGCGTGACCCAACAAATCAGCGCCGGCCATGAAGTGGAGATCATCGTCGAACCCGCGAATGAACTGCCCGTGCCCGCTGATTTCATTGCGGGCAATCTGCTACTCATCGTGCAGGAGGCCGTGCACAACGCACTCAAGCACGCCAAACCAAAACAGATCCGCATCAGCCTCTCTTCCTCGGCCGACGATGCCAGTTTCGTGATCGTGGTTCAGGATGATGGTGCGGGTTTTGTGCTAGGATCGCAACCGGGAGCGAATGAGGGCCATTTCGGACTCGATGGCATGCGTGAGCGGGCCGAGCGCCTGGGCGGCACACTGGAGTTGAAGAGCACCCCGGGCAGCGGCACCTGTTTACGCATCGAGGTGCCCCTGCGTTCCTTTGATCACGACCTTGTTTAAATCATATGCCCACCCCCATTCGCCTGCTGC
>CANJVS010000451.1 GCA_947477755.1 Verrucomicrobiaceae bacterium
CGCACTCAGCGCTGGGGCAATCTCACCATCGCCACCGGCCACGCCATGATGGGCCTCAGCCTGGCCCCGGCCACCGGCGCCATCGTCGCATCTCTGCTGTCAGGTGAAAAGCCCCCCGTCGCCCTCGATCTGTTCTCACCGGACCGGTTTGCCTGATGCACAAAGGCTGCATGAATCTCCAGCCTCAAGCTGTAGAAGTCAGACTCATGAAGCACCACCTCATTGTCCTCTTCCTTGCCTTTTGCAGTTCCGCCTTTGCCGAGCAGGTCGGGCCCTGGGATCTCACTGCACTGAAGGACAAGGTGCCTGCGATGAAGTGGCTGCGCCGGGATCAGCCGGTGCATTCGCTGACTTATGCCGGTGAGAAGTATCAGGGCCACGACACCGAAGTCTTTGCCTTTTATGCGTCGCCCATCACGCTTGGCGATGCCAAAGCGGGTGCGAAGTTTCCGGGTGTCGTGCTCATTCATGGCGGCGGCGGTACGGCCTTTGCCGAATGGGTTCATCTGTGGGCAAAGCGCGGTTATGCAGCCATCGCGATGGACCTTTCCGGCTCGCGGCCGCCTGATCCGGTCTTTGATCCGAAGTCCGGCGCGGTGGTCGGACATCAATCCGATTCAAAACTCCGCACCCGCCTGCCAAACGGCGGCCCTAACCACGGCCACCCCGAGAAGTTTGACAGCATCGGCGGAGACACCAGTGACGACTGGCCGTTTCACGCCGCGGCCAGCGTGATTCGTGCACACACTTTGTTACGCAGTTTTCCTGAAGTCGATGCAGACCACACCGCCGTTACGGGCATCAGCTGGGGCGGGTACACGACTTGTCTCGTCGCCTCGCTCGACAACCGTTTCAAAGCCGCCGTGCCGGTTTACGGCTGCGGTTTCCTGCATGAGGGCGAGTCCGTGCAGAAGCCCAGCATCGACAAACTCGGCGACCGCAAGGCCGACTGGGTCAGGGAATACGATCCCGGAAGCCTGCTGCCGCGCTGCCATGTCCCCATCCTTTTTGTTAACGGCACCAACGATGTCCACTACGTGCTCGACAGCTACATGAAGTCCTACAACGCCGTGCCCGGCGAGAAGCAGATGCGCATCCAGATCAACATGCCGCACGGTCATCCGCCCGGCTGGGCTCCGCAGGAAATCGGCCTGTTCATCGATTCCAAATGCCGTGCCGGCAAGCCGCTGCCGGTCCCCGGCAAGCCCGTCATCAAGGGCGATCAGGTCGTGCTCACCTGCGCATCCGTCACCGCTTTGAAGAATGCCGCACTGAACTACACCACCGACACCGGGCTGCGTTCGAAACGCAAGTGGACCAGCGTCCCCGCCACCATCACCGGCAGCAGCATCACGGCTCCCAAGCCACCCGCAGAGGCAAACACCTGGTTCATCACCGTCACCGACGAACGTGCAGCCATGGTGAGCACCGTGGTGGAGCTGGTGAAGTAGCCGGACCGCTGTGCTCTTGCCCCGCCCTGAAATAGTGCGGACAAACTCGACGATCTCTTGGGATGAGTGAGAACACCTATTGGGAACGCACCGAGCCTTTCGAGGAAAAACTGCGCTTGCTCGAAGACGCCTGGCGCAAGCGTGACTTCAGGCTCGTGCGGGCGCTGACACATTCGCTGCGCGACACCGCCATCCAGGCCCAGCACGAGGAGGAAAGTCCGGGCACGCCGCTGATGCCATCAGAACAGCATGCAGAGGTGGCTGCGCTGCCGCCGGAATGGCGGAGCTGGGCGCTGGGCTGGAAGTATTTTCAAGTGGTGCATCTCGATGAAATGCTCGGCGTGGAGCGTCCGCCGGAGCCGGTGGAACTGCTCTTGAGCTTCCCGGCGGCCAAGGTGACATCACTCGCACGCGAGCTGCGGGTCGTGCTCGTCACGGACCAGACTCTGCGTGAGGTGCCGTCCCAGGTTCACGGTGAGCTGCGACGCGGCACGGAGCGGTTTGCCAGGGTGCTGTTCATGGCAGGCGGAGCCATGCATGAGCGGCAGACCTACCTGATCTTTTTTGGCAACACGGACGCTGAATTGCCCGCCTACCCGACCGATCTGGAAACACGCGGCGAAGGCACCGCGCTGGACATTGAAAATGATTTCTACAAGGCCTCGCTCTCGCGCCAGATGGGTCAGCTCGAACATCTCACGATCAAGCGCGAGCATGGACTGGAACTCTTCGCCGGCGGCGAAGGTCACGGTGAACCGCCGGGCATCGACTGGGCGCATGATTATGTCACGGCGGGGCATTTTCAGAAGATGCGCATCACTTTGTGGGAGACATGCCCGGACTATGAGGTCGTGCGCGGGCCCATTGCCACCATCGTCCGCCGCTGGGGATTTCCGCATTCGCCCGTTCATCCGGTGTTCACGCCGAGCCGCTTGAATGTCGATGTCGAATACCGCTTCTATGCGGGCCTGCCGTGGTTTCACAAATCCGGTTCCATGCACGCGATCAAGGCCTTTGAGGCACCCGCGCTGCGCGATGACGAATGGGTTTTCTCCGGCCAGTCCTTCACCGAAATGCTGTGGATGGGACCTGATGGCAAAATGCACACCGGGCCCGTCGATCCCGCGATGCGTGACAAGCTGTGGGCCGTGGGTTTTGCCAACACCCAGAGCCAGGATTCATTCGCCGCGCTTTATCTCGAGCACGAAGCGGAGGGCCTGCCCGAACTGAAGCACGGCGGAGCGCCGCAGATGTTTTATCGCTGGCACGGCCATGTCTGGAGCCGCTACCCGCTGCCCGTGAAGGAAGTGCCCGCGGGAGCGGTGCTGCGCCAGAAGAACGCGTATGCCGCGCTGCACTTCACCGAGGCCGATGGACCGGGCTTGCTCGAAGAATTGCGGCACCGTCTGGTCAATCCATTGCATCCCTCCGCCGGTGAACTGCCGCAGGGCATCCAGGCCAGGACTCCGGCCGGCCGGCTGGCGCGGCCCGGTGAGGCTGGCGACAGCCCGATCTCCAAGCAGGCGCTGTGGGACGCGCTGCGTGATTGCAAGGATGAGCAGCTTTACAAAGCCGGCATCAATGTCGTCGATTTCGGCCTCGTGTATGATCTGCGCGTGCGCGGTGAAACCGTCGAGGTGCTGATGGCCATGCCGCATCGCGGCCGTCCACGGCTCGGCTTTTTCACCTTTGGATCCGGCGGCAATTCCATGCCCGTGCAGCAGCGTCTCATGAAGGTTCCCGGCGTGAAGAAGGTCGTGGTCGAACAAACCTGGAACCCGGGCTGGAATTCAAACCGTCTCACGGATGAGGGGCGGCGGAAACTCGGGCTGGCCTGACATTCTTCATCATCGCCCAACCACACCCGCGCCTCATGCCTAACGATCAATCCATCACATCTTCACGCCTTGTTTCCATTGATGCCCTGCGCGGTTTTGACATGCTCATGATTGCCGGGGCCGGGGCGGTGATCCATCAGCTTGATGGCAAGACCGGCTGGGGCTGGGTGGATGCCGTGGC
>CANJVS010000452.1 GCA_947477755.1 Verrucomicrobiaceae bacterium
CTTATCTCGATGTCATCGAGGCCAACCGCACCACCCTCCTCACCCAGCGCGCCACCGCCCAGATCTCCGGTCAGCGACTCACCGCCAGCGTGTCCTTGATCAAAGCCCTCGGCGGCGGCTGGGAGCAGAACTCCATCATTAGCCTCCCCGCCACCACCACCGATCCGGCCGCCCGCTCCCAGCCTGATGCTCAGAGCAAAGGCCTGCTCACCAAATTCAAAGGCATCTTCGGTCGCAAGTCCGCTGCCAAGCCATAGGCCGATCTGGAGGCAGTGTTGAGAGTTATTCGTTCATAGTTGGGAGCCTGGAACCCATCCCGCCGTGCTGTCTGCTCATCTTCATCAGCAAGGCGGTGATCCTGCTCTGCTTATAGCAGATTGCAGAACTGATTTCCGAAATGGGGTGAAAAAAGCACTGTACAAAACAGCAGGATAGGCCATGAAGATGGTCATTGAGGTCGATTGAAGTCAGACCCAATCCAGACAATGCGCGACTTGAGGAGATCCAGGCCGCGATGGGGTCTGCGCCCAACGCGCAGCTACATCCGTCTGGCCGCCATGCGTTGTCTGTTGCGTGGTATGAGCCGGCAGGAAGTCTGCCAAGTAATCACGCCTTCAGCGCCAAACGATGTCTCTTTTAACTTCGGAATCCGGTTTTACCGCAGTACCCATGGCAGCCCGGGTTACTGTCCTTCGCTTGCCAGATAATACCGATTTATCGCGCGCAATTTCTAGACCTTCGTGCTGAGCTTCACGCCGTCTGCCGTGACAGTCACTTTCTTGATCAGCTTCAGCACTGTGCCCAGCGGCTCAATTTTCCGATACGGGCCGATCCAGGGCCAGATCTCCATTCCGTTAACAAAGCCTTCGGCAACAGTTTTTCCAGGCACTTTCACCTCCACCATTTTGGCGTCGATGCCTTCCTCATGGACATAGATGAGAAAGACAGCTTCGCCATTCAAGTAGCGCTTCCTCCCCTCCCAAAATTTGAGCCGGTTCATCGGCAGACTGACCTGACCGCTAAGAGTGCTTTTGGCGGGATCCGTTTTCTCAAAGCGCAGCAGTTCGGCGTAGCTGCCGTAACCGCTGTCAGGCGCCATGGTGAGCAGGGCATTCAGCTCGGCGATGTTCAATGTCAGCTCCACCATCTGCCCTGCCCTGGCTCCTGCGGCAAAGTCCGTGAGCCGCTTTTCCAACGCCGCCTTCATTTCCACCGGCAGATTGATGGCAGCCATCTTTACCGGTTCATTGACGGTGAAGACCTCAATCGCTTTGTCCTGCGTGATCAGCGAATACGCGCTCCAGGCGATGATGCCGCCGAAGGTCATCGCAGCCATGGTCATGATGGCGCATCCGTAGAAGGGACTGAAATCGCCGGTGGGGATTTTTTGAATGCTGGCCATGAATGATTGAGCGGGAGGTATTGGAGATTCAAGCGGTTACAAGGCAGGTGTTCCATTCGCCACCTCCGGCCTCTCAAGCGGGGATATCAGCTTTGCATCACGATCTTGATCTTGCCTGCAGTCTTGCCCGCAGCATTAAGGCTGTCGGCCAAAGTTGGGCCTGAAGTGCGATTTTCAGAAATCACGCCCGCTGGTGCTGAATTCGTTTCCGACTCAAGCGCTGCCTTCAGCGCGCCTTCGACCATCTGACCGCAATGAATCTTCATGGGTGGCAGCGGGCCGAGCGGCGCGCTGAGTTCTTCGGCGCTCATCAGCAGCGCCTCCTCCTTTGTCTTTCCGCGAATCAACTCCGTGGCAAGACTGGCCACGGCGATCGCAGTCTGGCAGCCAAAGGATTGAAAGCTGGCCTTATCGATGACCTTCCGGCCGTCCTTGTCTTTGAACTTCAACCACATGCGCACCATGTCACCGCAGTCCGGTGAGCCGACAGTGCCCACGGCATCAGCATCAGCCATTTCGCCGAGATTATGCGGATTGCTCAGGGCGGACTGGAGAGTGGATTCATTCATGAGATACATTCGGGGCACACAACCCTGCGCCGTTAGGCGATGCGACCGCAGCAGGCCTTGAACTTTTTGCCACTGCCGCATGGGCAGGGGTCATTGCGCCCGACAGTGGCCAATGGTTTCTTCTGCGGGCTGGCACCAGGAAAGATCAGTTTCGGGCCGTCACTGCCCGGGTTGTGAGGTTTTTCCTTCACAGGCTCCTCTTCGGACAGGAGCGGCGGCACATTGTTTGCCGGTGCCTGCTGCATCATGGCCATCTGAGCCAGGAACTGCTCAAAGGCGGCGAGTTGCTGCGTGCTCTTGAAGAGGTTGCTGAGAACCTCCCCATTGATGTTCCGCATCAGGTCGGAGAAGATGATGAAGGCCTCCTGTTTGAACTCAATCAGCGGGTCTTTCTGACCGTAGCTGCGCAGGCCGATTCCTTCCTTCAGGGCGTCCAGTGCATAGAGGTGCTCCTGCCACAGGCGATCGATGGCGTTAAGCAGAATCATTTTTTCGATCTCCTGAAGCGCCTGCGGATTCGCGCCGCCAACCTTGACGTCATAGGCATGGAGGACCCTCTCCTTGATGAAATTCGCCTGAGCCTCAAAATCGAGAACCTTGAAGGCGTCATCAAATTCACGCAGGCCGATTGGGAAGGTGGTGTTCACCCACTGGAGCAGGTTGTCGTAATCAGGCTCGATGTCGCTACCCTTTTCGTTCGGCAGAAACTCGCCCAGCCGCTCCTTGAGTCCCTTCTCGACAGCGTCATTGAGGAGAACGCGCGGATCGTTGCTTTGCAGCACGTCGTTGCGCCATTCGTAGATGACCTCGCGCTGCTGGTTCATCACATCGTCATATTCCAGCACGCGCTTGCGCCCCGTGTAGTTGCGCTGCTCGACGCGCTTTTGAGCAGTCTCGACACTGCGGTTCAACCAGGGGTGCTGGAGCTCCTCGCCCTCCGCCATGCCGAACCGCTCCATGATTTTCGTCATGCGATCAGCGGCGCCGAAGTTGCGCATCAGATCATCCTCAAAAGCGAGGAAGAATTTGCTCTCACCCGGATCACCCTGACGAGCGCAGCGACCACGAAGCTGTCGATCCACGCGACGCGATTCATGACGTTCGGTAGCGAGCACCATGAGACCGCCAAGTTCAGCGACGCCTTCACCAAGTTTGATATCCGTACCACGGCCGGCCATGTTTGTAGCGATGGTCACAGCACCGCGCTGGCCGGCTCTCGCAATGATCTCGGCCTCCTGACGGTGATATTTGGCGTTGAGAACCGAGTGCGGAATTTTTTGCAGCTTGAGCATTCGGCTGACCGTTTCAGACGCATCCACGCTGGCCGTGCCGACAAGGAGCGGCTGGCCTTTGGCGTGGCGCTCGCGGATCATGGCGATGGCGGCATTGTACTTTTCACGGCGCGTCTTAAAGATGCTGTCATTTTGATCGATGCGCTTGACCGGCTGATTGGTCGGGATGGTAAGCACGTCCAAACCGTAGATGTCATGGAACTCC
>CANJVS010000453.1 GCA_947477755.1 Verrucomicrobiaceae bacterium
GCCTTTCTGGCGCTCGTCTTTGACGGAGTCGAGCTCGGCCTCATGCCGGTGGCCTCTCTCTCCGTGTCAAAAGGCCTGCTCGGCAGCGCATTCACGCCCACGCTCGGCGGCGACTGGTTTGCGAAGTTCACCGCCTCGCTCATGCTCGGTGCAGCCATCGGCGGCATCGCGCTTGGCAGCCTCGGCGACCGCATCGGACGCACCCGGGCGATGGGCGTGAGCATTCTGTTTTACTCCATCTTTGCCGCCCTGGGAGCCTATGCCCAATCACAGGAGCAGATGCTCGCTCTGCGTTTTCTCGTCGGCCTTGGTGTCGGCGGATTGTGGCCAAACGGCATCGCGCTTGTCTCTGAATGCTGGCCAGGCGCCTCACGCCCCCTGGTTTCCGGAGCCATGATGGCGGGACTCAATGCGGGCATCCTTTTGCTCTCGCAACTTGCGAGGCTCTGGCCCATCACGCCGGATTCCTGGCGCTGGGTGTTTCAATTTGCGGGCATCCCCGCGCTGCTCGGCGTCTTCGTGATGATGGTGCTGCCTGAATCGCCCAAATGGCTGGCCTCGCGCGGTGCATCGAAGGCCGCGATCACGCCATTGCGAGAGCTGTTTCAGCCGGGCCTCATCCGCTTCACCCTTGTGGGCATCCTGTTGAGCGCGATCCCCATGATCGGCGCGTGGTCGGCCAGCAAATGGATGATTCCATGGTCGGACAAGCTCGCGGGGGCCGGCAATGCCGGCTACAAGGCCGTCACGCAGGGCTGGTGGGCGCTCGGGGCGACGCTCGGCAGTTTCGCCGGCGCACAACTCGCGAGCTGGCTTGGCCGCCGCCTCAGCTACTGCCTCATCAGCATCGCCACGCTGGCGGTCACCACGGCCATGTTTCAGTTCACCGCACCGCTGACCGCCTCATTCCATCCCATCGTCTTCGCGCAGGGATTTGTTGCCACGCTCTTCTTCGGCTGGCTCGCGCTCTATCTTCCTGAACTCTTCCCCACTCGCGTCCGCGCCACCGGCAGCGGTCTGGCCTACAATTCCGGCCGCTTCGCCACCGCTGCAGGCGTGATGCTCGCGGGCCTTCTCTTCAACGCGCTCGGCGGTGACTATCCGCGCGTCGGCACGCTCTGCGCCTCCATCTACGCTCTCGGCATCATCGTCATCTGGTGGGCGCCGGACACCGCATCCAACGAACTCTCATGAAATCTCTCATCGCCCTGCTGCTCCTGACAACCTGCCTGCAGGCCGTCGATCCCATCGCCGCTTTCACGCCGGGCGCGCGCATTTTGTTTCAGGGTGATTCGATCACGGATGGCAACCGGGGGCGCAGTGCGGACCCGAATCATATTCTCGGGCACGGCTACGCCTTCATCATCGCGGCAAAGTTTGGCGAGGCCCTGGCTGACCGCGATCTCACCTTCCTCAATCGTGGCATCAGCGGCAACACCGTGCTCGATCTGGAGAAGCGCTGGCAGAAGGACACGCTGGATCTGAAGCCGGACATCCTCAGCATTCTCATCGGCGTGAATGACAAGGGCAAGGGCGTGCCCATGGATCAATACGAGCAGGTCTATGACAAGCTCCTCACCAACACCAGGGCGGCGTTTCCAAACATCAAGTTAGTCCTGTGCGAGCCATTCGTGGTGAACCACCTCGCCAAAACGCCGGCGGACGGCAGTCCAAACGCCGACATCGTGCAGCGCCAGGCGATCGTGACCGGACTGGCGAAAAAACACGGCGCGGCGCTGGTCCATTTTCAAAAGGCGCTCGATGAAGCCTGCAAGCGCGCCCCGGCCATGCACTGGATCTGGGATGACGTGCATCCAACCTATTCCGGTCATCAGGTGCTGGCGGACGAATGGGTGCGCGTGGTGCGTGAGTTTTGGAAATAACGCATCCAGGGCGCGTATGGTCTGCATGCATCGACTCATCGCCTGCCTCGTCATCGCCGCCTCCTCCCTTCACGCCGCTGAATTCCGCGCCGGAGCCGCCACCAGCAACATCACGCCAGAACTCGGCAGCTCCATCAACGGCAATTTTCAGGACGGCAAAGCGGCGTTCATTCACGATGAATTGCACGCCCGCTGCCTCGCGCTCGATGATGGCACGACCAAACTCGTCCTGGTTGTCGCCGACAGTTGCGTGATCGGGCGCGGCATTTTTGACGAGGCCAAGAAGATGGTCAGTGAGGCCACGGGACTGCCGATGGAAAACATGCTGATGTCAGCCACCCATTCCCACTCCTGCGGCACGCTTCAGGCCGTCGGCCAGAGCGAGCCAAGCCCGGTCTATCAGCGCTTCGTCGCACGCCGCATCGCCGACGGAGTGCGGCGCGCCCTGAACAATCTTGCTCCCGCCAAAATTGGTTGGGGCGTGGCCGATGTGCCTCAGCACGTCTTCAACCGCCGCTGGCGCATGAAACCCGGCGGCATCCCCGTCACGCCACTCGGTGTCACGACCGACCAGGTGAAAACAAACCCGGGCATCAACAACCCCAGCCTCCTTGAACCCGCCGGCCCCACCGATCCGCAGGTGTGTTTCATCTCCCTTCAGTCACTCGATGGCAAACCCATCGCGCTGTATGCAAACTACTCGCTGCATTACGTCGGTGGCGTCGGCCCCGGCCACATTTCGGCGGATTACTTCGGCGCATTCGCCGGGCGCATCGGTGAACTGCTCGGCGCAGGGCAGCAGGACAAGCCTTTCGTTGGCATCATGTCGAACGGCACAAGCGGCGACATCAACAACGTCGACTTCCGTGGCGGGCAGGCCAAGGAACCGCCGTATGGCCGGATCAAGATCGTCGCCAACGATGTGGCTCAGGCCGTCGCCGCTGCCTGCAAATCATTGAAGCATCAAGACTGGGTGCCTCTGGGCGTCGCGCAAAAGGAACTGCAACTCGCCCTGCGGCTTCCCACCCCGGAAGAAGTGGCCAGGGCTCGTGATGTCATGAAGTCATCCAAGTTGTTCCCGCGCATGGAAACCATGGAGCAATCTTACGCGCATGAAACCGTCAGACTCAGCGAATTCCAGCCACAAGTTTCAGCCCCGCTGCAAGTGCTTAAAGTCGGCGAACTGCGCGTCTCCGCCATTCCTGCGGAAGTTTTTGTCGAAATCGGACTCGACTTGAAAAAGCGGCACGCCCAGACCTTCACCGTGTCCCTCGCCAACGCCTACCACGGCTACCTGCCCACCCCTGAGCACCACCGTCTCGGCGGCTATGAAACCTGGCGTGCACGCTCAAGCTGTCTGGAAGTCGACGCCTCCACCAAAATCACGGCAGGGCTCGAGGAGTTGTTTGAGAAATTGAAGTGATACCGCCCCTCACTCCAGGTTTTCATGGAATTCAAATCCCTGCTGGCAGCCCATTCCGGCATAAGCTTGAAAGAAGCGTTCCGACATTTTGGTACAACTGGTCCTACCAGCCCACCAGATGCACGCCGCGCGTTTTGAAACCATCCTGAGATCCTCCA
>CANJVS010000454.1 GCA_947477755.1 Verrucomicrobiaceae bacterium
ACGCCCTCATCATTGACCACCCCAAGGACGGGATGATTGCCTTTTTGTTTCGCCGCCCACCAGGCCTGCATCACTTCGGCGCTGCGCGGCTGGTAATCGTAGAGCGCGGTGGAGTTGACGATGGCTTCGTTAAAGATGCCGCGAATGGCATCCAGATGCTGCGGGCCACATTCAATCCAGGTCACGGCGTTAACGGATGAAATAGCTGAGGTTCTCCAGCTCCACTGCCAGATCCACGCTGTTGACCACGACATGATCCGGCACGTCGAGGATGGTGGGAGAGAAATTGAGGATGGCCTGGATGCCGGCCTCCACCATCTGGTTCGTCACCGCCTGGGCACCGCTGGTCGGCACTGTAAGGATCGCCATCTTCACCTGGTTGGTGCGGATGAACTGCGGCATTTCCGAGGTCGCATAGATCGGGATTCCAAGGCCGGGTTGGGGCCTGGGCGCAAGGTCAAATGCCGCGATGACTTCAAAGCCTTCTTTGCGGAAGCCTCCATAGCGCAGCAGCGCCGAACCGAGATTCCCTGCCCCGACGAGGATCACCGGCTGCAGGCGGTTGTGACCCAGCACTTCCGAGATGATTTTAACCAGTGCCTCCACGTTGTATCCCAGACCGCGGGTGCCGAACTGGCCGAAGTAGGTCAGGTCCTTGCGCAACTGCGTCGGCTTCACCCCGGCAGCTTTGGCGAGAGCTTCAGACGAGACAGTGTCCACGGAGTTCTCCCGCAGCTTCGCGAGGCAGCGTTGATATATGGAGAGCCGGTAAATGGACTTCCGCGGTATGTCTATGCGGTGCACTTGTGAAATTTCACCCGCGAACTTGAATTGTCAATGGGGGCCTCATCCGAGACCTACCGCATCACGCACTCTCGCCAGCGTTTTCCGTGCCACGACGCGTGCTTTTTCGGCACCCTCAGCCAGCACGCGATCCACGTACTTCGGATCAGCGGTGATCTCCAGACGGCGCTCACGGAAGGGCGCGAAATGGTCGGTCACCGCCTGCAACAGACGCTTTTTGAAGTCGCCATAGCCCATGCCGCCGCGCTTGAAATCAGCCACCATCGTGTCGTAATCGGCGGGTGGTGCCACCAGTTTGTAGAGCGCCAGAATGCTGCTGCCTTCCGTCGGCTTGGGTTCCTCGACCGGTGTGGAATCGGTCTTGATGCCCATGATTTTTTTCTTCAGTGCGGCAGGCTCTTCAAAGAGCTGGATGGTGTTGTCGTAGCTCTTGCTCATCTTCAGGCCATCAAGCCCGGGCACCACGGCGGTTTCCTCGCGAATGCGCGGAACCGGAAGCTTGAAGAGCCCTTCACCAAAGGCCTCGTTCATCTTGATGGCGATGTCGCGCGTCACTTCCACATGCTGCTTTTGATCGCGCCCGACCGGAACCACGTCGCTGTCATAAATCAGGATGTCCGCCGCCATCAGCACCGGATAGGCAAACAGTCCGTGAGAGGCGCTGATGCCATTGGCGACTTTGTCCTTGTAGCTGTGGCAGCGCTCCAGCAGGCCCATCGGCGTGACGGTGCTGAGAATCCAGGCCAGCTCGGTGTGCTCCGGCACGTCGCTCTGGCGGAAAAACACGCACTTGGCGGGATCAAGCCCGCAAGCCAGGAAGTCGATGGCGAGATTGCGAACGTGATCGCGCAGCAGTTTGCCGTCATGGATGGAGGTCAGCGAGTGGTAGTCGGCGATGAAATAATACGCATCCCCCTCATGCTGTAGCTTCAGCGCGGCCTCCATCATGCCAAAGTAATTGCCGATATGGAGTCGCCCGCTGGGTTGGAGGCCGGAAAGAATGCGCATAGGGCGCTAGACATGGCGGAGCCACGCCAGCCTTCAAGCGAGAAGGTGACACGCTGATACATAAATGACCGGCATCAGCAGGCGGGAAAATCACTTGGTCAGGCCCCATGATGTGCGGCAACATCCGGCATGCTCGTTTCTGGAAAATCCTTCCGCACCATCTGGATGTCTGATGAAGCCACCGTGCGCATCATTGATCAGCGCCGTCTGCCATGGAGCTTTGATCTGCTGGATCTGCACACAGTGGCCGGGGTGGCACATGCGATCAGCGACATGGCCGTGCGCGGCGCGGGCCTGATCGGCGCTGCGGCGGGCTATGGCATGGTTCTGGCATCGCGTGAAGCGGCCACCATGGATGAACTGGAAAGGCTCGCGGCAAGTCTGGTGCAGACGCGGCCCACCGCCGTGAATTTGAACTGGGCCGTGCAGCGCCAGCTTACAGTCATTCGCGCCGGCAGCTTCGACCAGCGTGTCGAGGTGGCGCGCAGGGAGGCGGACAGGATTGCCAATGAAGATGCGGCGGCCTGCGAGTCCATCGGCCGGCATGGACTGGAGATCATCCGCCGGATCGCCGCCAGCAAGCCGGGGCAGGTGGTGAATATCCTCACGCATTGCAATGCCGGCTGGCTGGCCTTTGTGGATCATGGCTCGGCAACCGCGCCGATCTACGCCGCGCACGCCGCCGGAATTCCGATCCATGTCTGGGTGGATGAAACCCGTCCGCGCAATCAAGGCGCCCGTCTCACGGCCTGGGAACTCGGCCAGCAGGGCGTGCCGCACACGATCATCGCCGACAACACCGGTGGTCATCTGATGCAGCATGGCCTAGTCGATCTCGTCATCACCGGAGCTGATCGCGTGACCCGCTGCGGTGATGTGGCAAACAAGATCGGCACTTATCTCAAAGCTCTCGCCGCCCGTGACAACGATGTGCCCTTTTATGTCGCCCTGCCATCATCCACCTTCGATGCCACGCTGAGCGATGGCGTGCGGGAAATCCCCATCGAGCAGCGCGATGCCGGCGAAGTCACGCATATGGAAGGCATGGCTGCGGACGGCCGGTTGCAAACGGTGCAGATCACGTCCGCCGGATCACCGGCGGTTAACTATGGTTTCGATGTGACACCCGCGCGACTCATCACCAGTCTGATCACCGAGCACGGTGTCTGTGAGGCGGATGAGGCGGCCATTCTGGCCATGCATCCCGGGCTGGGATGAGGATCTTCAAAGATCAAAGCGTGAGGCGCGCGCCCGCAGTTTTTAGCTCAGCGGCGAGCTTCTTGGATGTCTCGTTCAGCGGGCAACCGGTCAGAAAAATCTGACAGTAGGGAGCCCACTCACGCGCGCCGTCATTGTCCTTTTTCCACATGCGATGCAGCGGCGTGATGTCGGCCACGGGGTTCTTGTCGAGGAAGAGGAATTGCAGATCCGTCAGCGGCTCCAGCGGGGTGAGATCGGCGACCTGGTTACCCTTCAGCGAAAGCATGGACAGCCATTTCAAAGCGCCAATGCCCTGGAGATTGCTGACCTTGTTGCCATCGAGATAAAGCGTCCAAACTTTCGGCAGCTTGAACAGCGCGGTCACATCAGCGATCTGATTGCCGGCAAGGTAGAGGGAGGTGAGCGAGGCGATGCCACCGAGCGGGGAAAC
>CANJVS010000455.1 GCA_947477755.1 Verrucomicrobiaceae bacterium
CCGGTGCGGGATGTCCATCACCATGTCGCCGACATGCACCACATCCACCTCCTTCATCGCTCCGCCGCGGCGGCCCAGCACATTCACCCGGGCCACCATCTCATCCATGGAAAAAGGTTTCGCCAGATAATCGTCCGCGCCGGCATTCAGCCCTTTGATCCGGCTTTCGACATCCCCCCGCGCTGTCAGGATCAGTACCCGGGCGGTGCACTGCGCCTTCCTCATGCGGCTCATCACGGAAAAGCCATCCAGCGATGGCAGCCCCAGATCAAGCACCACCAGGTCGGGTGCGCTGGCCTGGATGGCATGCAAGGCCTCCAGCCCATCATGAATCACAGATGTCGTGTGCCCTGCGCGGACGAGGGCCGATGCAATGTGGCGAGCCAGATCCGGCTCATCTTCGACAACAATAATGTGCATAATTCAATTCCGGCCGCGCCGTCTTCACGAAGGTCAGACTAGCGGCTTCATCAGCCGTGGGAAAACTAAAATTGCGTAACCAACCGGTTAGATTCCACCTGACTTGAGGCAAATATTTCTGATGTTAGAGCTTGCCAGTTTACCGGATAAGCATCCAATATACCGACTTAACCATGAAAGCACTCGTCAAGGCCAGATCAGAGCGGGGACTGTGGCTCCAGGATGTCCCGGAGCCTGAAGTTGGCATCAATGATGTTCTCATCAAAGTCCACAAGACAGGAATCTGCGGAACGGACCTGCATATCTATAAATGGGATGCGTGGGCGCAGAAGACGATCCCTGTGCCGATGGTTGTGGGGCATGAATTTGTCGGTGAAGTGGTGCGAGCCGGCTCGAACGTGAATGATTTTCACCCGGGAGAGATCGTCAGCGCGGAAGGTCACGTTGTCTGCGGGCGCTGCCGCAACTGCCTCGCGGGCCGCCGTCATCTTTGCAAGGACACCGTCGGCATCGGGGTGAACCGCACCGGGGCCTTCGCCGAGTACATCAGCGTGCCCATGACGAATGTCTGGCATCATCGCGAGGGTGTGGATGAGGAAGTGGCGAGCATTTTTGATCCCTTTGGCAATGCCGTGCACACCGCGCTGGCCTTTGAATGTCTTGGAGAGGACGTTCTGATCACCGGGGCCGGTCCCATTGGCATCATGGCCATTCCTGTCGTGAAACATGCCGGCGCACGCCATGTCGTGATCACGGACGTGAATGAGTATCGCCTCGACCTGGCGCGCCGGATGGGAGCGACGGTTGCCCTGAACGTCAGGACAGGCTCATTGACTGAAGTGCAGCGCCAGCTCGGCATGAGAGAGGGGTTTGATGTCGGTCTGGAAATGAGCGGCAATCCAGCCGCTTTCCGCGATATGATCGACAATATGTGTCACGGCGGCAAGATCGCCATGCTCGGCATCCCGAGCGAGCGCATCGACATCGACTGGAACAAAGTCATTTTCAACATGCTCACCATCAAGGGCATCTACGGCCGCGAGATGTATGAAACCTGGTATCAAATGAGCGTGATGCTTGAATGTGGGCTCAACATCAAGCCCGTCATCACCCACCGCTTCCACTACACCGATTTTGAGCAGGGCTTCGCCGCGATGGAATCCGGCAACTGCGGCAAGGTCGTGCTGGATTGGGCCAACGAATATTCACGATGAAAACCAGTCTCTTCGCTCTCATCTTTCTCACCTCCATGGTGCACGCCGAATTGAGCGTGCCCGCCTTCACGGCTTACATTGAACCCGATTTTCGCGGACTCGACGTCTCAAAGGAAAGAGGCATTTCACAATGGAAGGACGACAGCCGGCAGGTGCTATGGTTCGGTCAAATCAAAACGCCCGGCAAACTCAGCGCCACGATCAAACTCAAGGGTGACGAAGGTCGTAAATTCCGGCTCACTGTTGCTGAAACAAGTCATGAGGCCACGGTGAAGAATGGGGTGGCTTCGTTTGGCGAATTTGAAATCGCGAAAGCTGGTTATGTGAAGTTTGAACTCACGTCGAAGACCAACGCTGATGGCAAAGGTCTCATCGAGGCTCTCGTCCTTGATGGCCCGGCCGTGAAAGACGCGCACTTCAATCTCGATCCGCGGCGCAATGCTGCGTCGGTGCATCTGGCTTATCCGACGCCGAAGGATGAGAAGATCGCGATGTTCTACAACGAGGTCACCGCAATCGAGGAGCCGCTTTACACCTTCTACATGGCCTGCGGCTTCTCGCGCGGCTACTTCGGTATGCAGATCAATTCGGAGTCGGAGCGGCGCATCATCTTTTCTGTGTGGGATGCGGGCAAAGGCCAGAAGGCGGTCGATCGCTCTTCAGTCGCCGCAGATGATCAGACGCAGCTCCTGGCAAAAGGGGACGGCGTCGAGGCGGGTGTTTTCGGCAACGAAGGCACCGGTGGGCACTCGCATCTGGTTTATCCGTGGAAAACCGGCGAGGCGCAGAAGTTTGTTGTGACGGTGAAGCCTGATGGATCGCACACGACTTACAGCGGCTACTGGTTCCACCCGGAGAATAAGGCATGGATGCTCATCGCGAGCTTTCGTGCGCCAAAGGATGGCAACTACCTGCGCGGCCTGCACTCGTTCAGTGAGAACTTCGGCGGTCAAAACGGTCATCAACAGCGCAAGGCGTTCTACGGCCCGCAATGGATCGCCAATGCCGACGGCAAATGGACTGAGTTGACCACCGCGACCTTCAGCCATGATCCGACCGGCAAGGTGAGCCGCCTCGATCGTTGCATGGGTGTGGAAAACGGTCGCTTCTTCCTGTCGCACGGCGGTTTCATCGAGGGCTTCACGAAATTCGGCGAACCCTTCCAACGTCCCGCCACCCATCAACCGCCGGCTTTGAAGCTGCCATGAAAGTAGCTGCGGCTTTAGCCGCAATGTTCTGATTCGGCTGAAGCCCAAACCACTTTATCACCAACGCCCAACCACTCATCAACCGCCGACATTGAAGCAGCCATGAAAGTAGCTGCGGCTTTAGCTGCAATCTCCTGATTCGGCTGAAGCCGAAACCACTTTATTTCCTGCCATGAACCCCGCCTTTCAAACGCATCTTGCCTCACAACTTGACGCCATCCGTGCTGCCGGCACCTACAAGCTCGAGCGCACGCTGACCACGCCCCAGGGAGCGCATGTTCGTGCCAACGGAGGTCAGGAAGTGCTTAACATGTGCGCGAACAACTACCTCGGGCTCGCCCAGCATCCGCTGGTGCGGCAGGCGGCGCATGAGGCGCTGGATCATTGGGGTTACGGCCTGGCGAGCGTGCGTTTCATCTGCGGCACCCAAAGTCTGCACAAGGTGCTGGAGTCCAGTTTAACGAATTATCTGGGAACGGAGGACACGATTCTTTACGGCTCCTGCTTCGATGCAAACGGCGGCCTGTTTGAAACCATCCTGGGTCCTGAGGACGCGGTCATCAGTGATGAATTGAATCATGCCTCAATCATCGACGGTGTGCGCCTGTGCAAA
>CANJVS010000456.1 GCA_947477755.1 Verrucomicrobiaceae bacterium
GCGAACTCCTCGGCCACGCCGACTACTACCAGCATGCCTATTACGACGGCACCTACGCGCTGAGGGAAGGCATGAAGCCCGTGAAGACGAAGGGTTACTTCACCGACCTCATCAACGAGCGCGCCACCAAGTTTATTCGCGATCACGCGAAGCAGCCTTTCTTTCTGTATGTGCCGCATCTCGCCGTTCACGCGCCGTATCAGCCGCCTGATGCTCCTGAGACGCCCATGGTGACCAAGGCAACCATGCATCACGGCAGCCGCGCCATCTACAAGGCCATGGTCGAGCGCATCGACCGCGGTGTCGGCATGATGCTCGCCGAGTTGGAAAAACAAGGCATCACGGACAACACGCTTGTTGTTTTCTCCAGCGACAACGGCGGCGAGCGCTTCAGCCGGAATGCGCCTCTCTTTCATCACAAAGCCACCGTCTGGGAAGGCGGCATCCGCGTGCCCTGCCTCATGCGCTGGCCGGCGAAACTTCCGAAAGGAAAAGTCACCGCGCAAATGGCCATCACCATGGATCTGCATGCCACCTTCCTGGCCGCGGCAGGCATCACCACACCCGCGCCGAAGCCGCTCGACGGCATCAATCTCCTTCCCCTGCTCACCGGCGATGCCAAGCCCGTCGAGCGCACCTTCTTCTGGCGCATCGACCGCTCCAACCGCAAGCAAAAGGCCATCCGTCACGGCCCCTGGAAATACATCAACGACGGCAACACCATGGACCTGCTGTTCAATCTGAATGACGACATCGGCGAACGCAACGACCTGGGCTACCAGCACCCCGAAATCCTCGAAGATCTCAAGGCCAGACTCAAAACCTGGGAGGATGAAATCGACGCCACCAGGCGTGAGATCCTGGTGCGCTAAAGTTGCTTTGAATCTACTTCGACTTCAACCCAACCGTGTTCACGGCGATCACGCGATACGTGTACTTCCCGCCAGCCTCGGCCTTGGTGTCGGTGAAGACCATCTTCACCAGTGGTTGCACCGGTGTGTCGCTGTATTGAAGACCTTGAAAAATGGGCCGGCCATAAGGGTTCGCTGACTTCTCAGGCACCGAGCCGATGGCCACGCCATCGCGCTCAATGGTGAAGCTGGCGATGCCGCTTTCGAGATCGGCCCCGGCTTCCCAGGTGATTTCGTTGCCTTTGATTTTCACCTTCGTCGGCGCAGGCGGTGGTGTGGTGTCAGTCACCGCGCTGTCTTTGACATACTGGGTCCATGCTTTGGCGATGGCTTCATTCGGAAGCCACACGGCCTTGGTCTTATCTTCAGAAAACTTTGCGACTGGCGCAGCCTCCGTGCCGAGCAGAGGTGCCAGCCAGGCGTTCTCGGCGGGCATTGCTTTGAGCGGCTCACCGCTGGTCTTTGGCAGGCGGGCCGTGAGGCAGGCATCCAGCCAGGGCATGGCGAGATAGCGTTGATTGCCGCATTCATGGGCGGTGAATGGATCCACCGAGACGCCGATGAGACCGCCTCTTGAACGCACCGCGTTGAAGAAGGCCTCGTTGGAAGCCCACGCACCAGCGAAGCGGCCTTCTTTGACAGTGACACCTTCCTTGGTCCCGAGGTTGCACATGATCGGCACCGACAGTGCTGCTTCAGGAACGGTGTGTGTCTTGATCGTCGAACGACTTGGGTTTGCCTCCAGCAAGGGCACGCCGGAGCGCAGCCATGCCGCAGCGACGCGCTCAGGATGCATCAGCACCATGCCGCCAGCCCAGTGTCCGCCGCCGCTGTGACCCCACAGGGCCCATGGCACTTTCGAAAGCTCAGGATGACCGCTTTGTGCCCCGAGATCGACGAGGCCTTTCTGAAACGCCGCGCTGGAGCCGTTGCGCGGATCACACCACATCTGGCACTCGGCTTTGTCCGGCTGTTCGTAGGATGGTGCGAGCAGGGCGCAATCATGCTTCTTTGCCAGCGCCTGCCAGTGCAGATCAAAGGCACCCGTGAGACCCGATTTGCAGGAGCCTTCACCACAACCATGCTGATGCACAATCACGCCGCGCAGCGCCTTCACACCCGGAGGAACCCAGACGGTGTAGTTCACTGGATACACAAGCTCACCCGGCTTGTCCGAGGCCTCATAGCGGACGCGGTAGTAAGGCGGCGCAGCCTCGGGAAAAACATCATACGGCGCTTTTTGAGCAGATGCGGAACCGGCAAGGGCCAGAAGGAAAAGGGCGAGAATACGCATGGGTGAATGATTGCTTGGAGTGAGTGCAGGCATGAACCATAAAAACGCTGCCAAATCGGCAAGCATGCGTGATGATGCTAAAAAGACGCTGCTATTTGTCCCCTTCGCCACCCGGACGACCAAGTTTCTGCATCAGCACACGGGCCTGACCGTTGCTGCAACTGAACAGGGGCATCCTGCCACGATAAGTCCCGGGTCCGGAGGGATCCCGGCCGCTGCATTGCCAGATCAGACACACCTTTTGCTAGCATGATTGGAAAGAGGCGTACGTTCTACTCGCCCACCCAATCATGAAAGTCCGCCTTCTCACCCTCTTCCTTTCGTCTTTCACCCTCCTGCATGCAGCATCGGCGCAGGATGGCTTCAAACCTTTGTTCAACGGCAAGGATCTGACAGGCTGGGATGGCAACCCCGAGCTCTGGAGCGTGGAAGACGGCTGCATCACCGGCAAGACCACCGGCCCGGAGCAGCTCGCCTACAACCAATTCCTCATCTGGCGCGGCGGGGTGCTGAAGAACTTTGAATTGCACGCAAAGATCAAGCAGGCGGGCAACAACACCGGCATCCAGTACCGCAGCAGGGAACTGCCGGAGAACGGCAAATGGTCGGTCGGCGGTTATCAGTGCGACATTCATCCAGCCACGCCTAACAATGCGATGGTCTATGAGGAGCGCGCGCGCGGCATCATCGTGCAAAATGGCCAGGGTGTCGTCGTGGACCCGGAGGGCAGGCGCTGGCTGGCTTCCGAGCATGAACCGGTGAAGGTCGACATTGCGGAATGGCACGAGTATACCGTCATCGCGCAGGGCAATCACCTCATCCACAAAATCGACGGCAAGGTGACCATCGACCTTCTCGATTTCGAGCTCGCGAAGCGTTCGCTGGAAGGCATTCTTGCCTTCCAGATTCATCGCGGACCGGCGATGAATGTGCAGATCAAGGACGTGATGCTCAAAGAGCTGCCGGAGGGTGGCGTGGTGTCGTTTGAGAAATCCGCAATCCCGAGCGACGCGCAGATCATTGAGGCAAAAGCACCCGCCAAGGCCAAAGGAAAAGGCAAGGCACCCGCAAAGGCAGCCGCAGCGCCGAAGGCCGATGCAGCCAAGGGCAAAGGCAAAGGAAAAGGCAAGGGCCCGGAGAAAGCCAAACGTCCAGATGCCGTCGGTCCCGCCATCGGAGCGAATGTGGCCACACCGGTCACGAACATCAAAACGCTGCCCGACTTCAAAGTGGAGCTGCTCTAC
>CANJVS010000457.1 GCA_947477755.1 Verrucomicrobiaceae bacterium
GGTCGTGGGGGTGGCGAGTTCAATCCCTTCGTCTCCTTCCAGAAAGGCTATGGAGACTTCCATCTCTCCGGCAATCTGGGCGTGCGCATCCCCGTGACTTCGAACGAGCAGAACACGGTGGCTCATTACAGCCTGATGCTGGATTACTACACCTGCCGCTATTTCATCCCCTTCGTGTCAGCGAACTTCTTCACCAGCCTGAGCCATGGCACCAACATGGCGGGCCTGCGCAGCAATGGCTATGATGTGATCAATTTCGGAGGCAGCAAAGCCGGCAACACCACGCAGGGTGCGCTTGGCGTGGGTTTCCGCTCGCGCATTCTGGACAATGTTGATTTCGGGATCGCCTATGAAAAAGCAGTCGTCAAGCCCTACGGTCTGATGGATGACCGCATCACCTGCGATCTTTGCATTCGTTTCTAATTTCCAGTCGCCGTCAGCTTCGGTTTCTGGTTTGTTGACAAGCCGCATGGGGGTAACCCCATGCGGTTTTGCTTTTACTGCGTGCACGGGTCAAAGCTCATCTTGCCAGCCTGTTCCAACACAGCTTGTGTCGGCACCTATGAAAAGCATGACTGGATTTGGCCGTGGCGAAGCGCGGCAGGGAGGCACCACTTGGACCGTGGAGTGCAGCAGCGTGAACCGCAAACAGCTCGAGGTGAGCGTGAATCTGCCACGCGAACTGGGTGATCTGGAGATCCAGGTGCGCAACCAAGTGTCCGCTGTTTGCTCGCGCGGCCGCGTGAATGTCCAGGTGCGATGTGATCAGGCGGCGGGTGAAGATGCCATGCCGCAGCTCGATGAGGCCGTGGCCGCGACGTATGTGAAGCAACTTCGGGTGATGGCTGAGCGTCTGGGCATTTCCCCGGAGCTTTCCATGAGCGAGGTGCTGCGCCTGCCCGGTGTGCTCGTCACCAAGACCACCGAGACCGTGGCGGAAGATATCTGGCCCGTGCTGAAGACGGCTCTGGAAGCAGCATTGCAACAATTCATCTCCATGCGCACGGCTGAAGGCTCAAGCCAGCGCGCCGAAATCGAAGAGCGCCTGTCCACCATCGAGTCGCTGGCCGCCAGGATCGCCGAAAAAGCCCCCTTGGTGCCTGAGTATCAACGTGAGGTTCTGCGCCAGCGTCTGGCACTGGCCGGCCTGCCGCTGCCTTTGGAGGATGAGCGTTTGCTGAAGGAAATTGCCCTTTTTGCGGACCGCACTGACATCTCGGAAGAATTGTCACGGGCAGCCAGTCACTTGAAGCAATTCCGATCCTATCTGGCCTCTGATGAACCGGTTGGCCGCAGTCTGGATTTCCTGGTGCAAGAGTTTTTCCGTGAGTTCAATACCATGGGTTCCAAGTGCAACAATGCCGAAATCGCCCACCATGTCGTCAGCGCGAAGACCGAGTTGGAAAAGATTCGCGAACAGATTCAGAACGTTGAGTAGCCCCTGCTTCACACCTTGCGGTCAGCTTGGCCCTGTTCTATAGTCACCACCCCTTTCCGCTCATCCCTATGATCAGAAAACTTCTCCACACCCGCTATCGCGTGAATGATCTGGCTAAAACAGTCAGCTTTTACAAGGACGTGCTTGGCCTGGAGGAAGTGAAGCGCCACAAGTCACCGCGCGGATCCGAACTCGTCTTCTTCAAGACTCCCAACAGCGAGGAATTGATCGAAATCTGCAGTTTCCCGGCCAGCGGCCCCGTCACCTTGGGCCCGGATGTGACCCATCTGGCCTTTGAGGTGGACGATATGGAAGCTTTTGCCCTGCATGCCGCCGCGAGGGGCTACCCGCTCTCGGACGGTCCCACAGAAAGTTCCAGCGGATGCTTCGCCTTCATTGACGCACCCGAGGGATATGAGATAGAGTTAATCCAATATAAGAAATAGCAAAACTGCGACAACCTGCGCGCTGTAGCGAACACACATCTCACCACTATGGACTTTGACTGGATCGGCGTAACCTTCAATCTGACCAAACTGCCTCCTAAGGACATCGAGGAGTCGTTTGAAGATCCCTTCTCAATTAAGCTCCTACCCGATGAGGACGGAGACGCCTCGGAGACACGCTATTACAACTTTGGTAAATCGCTGGGTGGCCGTGCCATTTTCGCCGTTTTCTGGACGGATGGGAAACGCTATCGCGTCATATTCGCACGCGATATGAGCAACGGTGAACACGACTTTTTTGAGCGCGCAAAAGCGGTGGAAGCCTAAACCTGAACAATCATGACCTCATCACGCCGCAGAGAAACCACCATCACCACCCGCCCCATCGTCATGCCTGGGGACCTTACCATCGTTCGTCACTGGAAGGACGTGCCGACCTTTGAGACTGAGGAGGCCGAGGGCCAATACTGGGCGACGCATCAGCTGGACTCACGGCTCATGCAGATGTCGATCCACCGCAGTGATGTGCGCGATTCCACGACCATCACGCTGCGCTTTGATCCGCGAATGCTCAGCCGCATCAAGCGCATCGCCCGCCGCCGTTTCCTGAACTACCAGAGCATGATCAAGCAATGGCTCAGCGAGCGCATGGAAGAGGAAATGAAGGAGGGATGAGCCCCCGGCTTGTCCTGATTGGCTCGCGATTGATGGGTAACCTCTGGCGCTGGTGGCTGGGGGTCGTCGTCTGGATGGCCCTGCTCTGGGTGCTGTCTTCAAACAGTGCGCTGCCGAGCGGGCCCACCTTTCCCCTGAAAGACAAAGTGCTGCACTGCACCTATTTCTGCAGCGGCGCTTTCTGCTTTTTGCTCGCGATCTATGGCCGAAACCGCCCGCAGCCCGGCCTGAAATCACTGATGGTTCCAGCCTTTCTTTTTACCGCCTTCATTGGCGCGCTCGACGAGTTTCATCAGACATTCACTCCCGGCCGCAGCGGCAATGACCCGTGGGACTGGCTGGCTGACGTGACCGGCGGCGTGCTCGCCGCATGGATCGTGTTGCGTGTGCTGCTTCAGTTCGCGACCCACTGATCCCAAAGAAGCTTCGCCACCATGGCGAAGACGACGATCAAAAAGACCACGCGAATGAAGGGTGCTCCATGCCGGACCACCAAACCCGAGCCAAGCCGCGCACCAATGAGCTGTCCTGCGATCATCACGGCGGCGATGTCATAGCGGATACGCGCTGCGAGCACGAAGACCAGCAGTGCGGCCAGGTTGCTCGTCAAGTTCACCACCTTCGTGAATGCCGTGGCGCGCGTCAGTTCCAATCCCATCAGCGACAGGCAGGCCACGGTCCAAAATGAACCGGTGCCCGGGCCGAAAAATCCATCGTAAAACCCCAGCGCGCTGCCACCGAGCAGCGCAAACACCCGTGGTGAAAGTCGTGGTCGCGCCGCCTGATGTCCGAAACGCGGGCTCATCAGCGCATACGCCGCGATGCCGAGCAACAGCCACGGCACGATCTCTTTCAGCACCTCATTGCTCACCTGAGTGACCGTCCA
>CANJVS010000458.1 GCA_947477755.1 Verrucomicrobiaceae bacterium
AAAGACCTTCCGCTGCTGCGTGGGATCAAGCATCTGATAGCGCTCGCCCTGGCCGACGGGGTCATAGCACATCGCCGCCATGCCATGCTTTGCCAGCAGGATCGCCGCGCGCTGATACTGGCCCACCGCCTTTCCATCATGGCTGTGTCCGCAAGGCACCAGCACCGCAGGCCAGGGAGCCGGTGTCTCAGGCAGATACAGATTCCCTGTCACATGAAACCCAGGGCGGCTCTCAAACATGATCTTCTCCACCCGGTAGCCCTTCCCCTGCAGCGTGCCCGTCACCTGAGCCTTCAGCGGCGTCCGCTCAGGCAGGCCGCCGATCTGCTTGAGAAAAAACGCCTTTCGTTCCGACTGCCAGGCCTGCATCGCCCTGGCACTCTTGATCATCGTTTCAAACGCGGCACTGCGCTGATCCACCATCGCGTAAAACTCCTTCTTCAGCCACACCTCAAGCTGCTGATCCGGCGTGAGTCCGTCAGGGCCCGGCTTGAGAACGGTGAGATCCTCCGCAGCACCCAGCGACACCACGAAAATGAGAGAAAACAGAAACGCACGCATCACACCCATACGCCACATCAGGCCAAGACCTTCAAGCATCACAGGAGCATCACGGCTGTTGCACAATTCGGGCAAGCCACAAAGTGCCCGTCCCTGAACGTCTCTCGTGGCCTCCCGCGCATCAGTCCATGGAGCGCGAGTATGGCGCAGCCTACTCGCCACTTTCTGCACCCACGGCTCCGCCGCTCCAGCGCCCACCCAAGCCCGCCATCTCCTCAGACGCACTCTCAGTTCTGGGATATTCACCCATATGATTGACACTCCCAGGTGTGCGCAGACCCACATTTTGCTCGCCTATCACCGCCAGGTGC
Organism: Verrucomicrobiaceae bacterium; assembly: GCA_947477755.1. GTDB lineage: Bacteria > Verrucomicrobiota > Verrucomicrobiia > Verrucomicrobiales > Verrucomicrobiaceae > Prosthecobacter. Next base: position 873 of record CANJVS010000458.1, read on the forward strand.
GTGTAAACCAACACCCATGACCGCCAAAGCCCGTGATATTCCAACAAAACCATCGGATATAAGGCTGCTGACAAACCTCACGATCTGTGAATGATATTCAATGTTAGCCCAACTAACACGTCGCCAGTGATGCCAAGCCACGAAGAAGTTTTATCTGTGCTCGATGGTCTGCGGCTTCGGGAGATCGGTCGAGGTGCGGACATGCTTTGGATGCACTTTGGAGACCTGAGAGAGGTTCCTTCTCGACGCGGCGGGACGAGAGAAGTTGGAGAGTGGGCTTTGCACATCCAGACTTCGTGGCGATTTACTCGCCGAGATCGCATTATTGTTGGGGTGTTGGACTTCTACGCCTACGCGGACGATGGTTCAGATTATGATTGGGATCGAGGTGGGGAGAGCCGTTTTGACCGCATCGCTTCATCCCTGAATCAGTCACTTCGAGAGGACGACATTCGAGTGCGTGAGGTAACCTGCGATGAGGTTGGCAGCATCACCCTCCACTTAGACGCTGATTTACACTTTGCCGTGTTTCCGAACTTCTCATCTGACTATCCAGATCGAGAGTATTGGCGGTTCTTCCGGCCAGCGACAGACGATCCACACCATGTAGTCAGCACGGAAGCTCCACAGTCCACATGAGCAGCACCCACCCAAGAACCAAGGCGAACATTAAGGGTGCATTGCTGCGAGGAACGAGCCAGCAAATGCACCTCTGGTTGAACCCTGACTTGCCGCGCTGAGTGGCCTCACTCAAGCGCAGCCATCCCGCAGAGCCTGAGTCGAAGGATCACCCCGGCTTGAATACACCTGGCCTCTGATGCGTTTGGTGTTGTGCGGAGGGTGACCGATTCGCTTTTGAGCGATGGCAGGGCACTCGTCCCCAGCACGCTGGAGCGCGGGGAAGGGGTGCGAAATGACGCTTGGGGTCAGGATCATGGTGGCTTGGTGTCGGCGAGCCGCTGAGAGACGAGCGGGCTAAAGCCACACTCGTCCTACGAGGGCAGCACGGCTGTCCGCTGGAGTGATCATGTGTCCTTCCTTGGGTGACTTATCCCGGCGGAGAGGCTGGGTGAGGGGGTTTTGGGGCGATTTGCCCCCACCCCTCGTCGCTCGTGCCCCACCCCTCGTCGCTCGTACCCTGACCCCTCGTCGCTCGACCCCCCACCCCTCGTCGCTCGTGCCCCGACCCCTCGTCGCTCGTACCCCCACCCCTCGTCGCTCGTACCCTGACCCCTCGTCGCTCGACCCCCCACCCCTCGTCGCTCGTGGGGTGGGGGGGCAAGGCGCGCGGCCCAAGGCTCTGCCATCACTCGGTGACCGGTGTGCCGTAGGTGAAGGTGCGCAGGCTGCCATTGATCTTGGCCACCATGCGCGCTGTCAGCGGACCGCTCAGCGCCGCTGGCACGATGGCGGTGAAGGTCTGGGGCTCGATGTCTGAATACGCCGTGCAGCGCACCTCCGCTCCCGCCGCCGGTTTCAGGAACAAGCCCTGCTGCACATCGGCACGGTCGAACTTCAGGTTGTTCCCACGGATCTGGATCAGATCACCCGGGGTGTACTTGTTCAGCGCCCCATTGGCCTGGCTGATGATGGAGTCGATGTTTGGCAGCACGCGGCCCAGCTCGCCCATGTGCTCCAGCGTCAGCGTCTCCTGCCAGGTGCGGATCACGTCCGCCGTCAGGGTGATGGCGATGTCCGCGTTGATGTCCGCCGCATTCTGAAAGCCGTCCGGGTCCGGTGAGCTGCCACCGCTCGTCGGGAAGAAGCGCAGCAGCCCCAGAAAGTTGTTCGAGTAGATGCAGCCCGCGCTGCAATGCGTGATGTGGTGGACAAAGCCCCGCAGCACCGCCTCGGCGATCTGCGGGGTCGTCGCCGCATCCGTGGCGATGTGGGTTAAGAGTTCCGTGTCACCGATCGGCTGATCCTTGACCGCACTGGTGGTATAGCCCCCTTGGGAGCCCTGGCGTGTGTTGTATTTAAAAGCAGACATGGCTGGTTTGGTAGGTGTTGGTTCAATGTTGGTTAGCTTGGCCCTCCGGTGGAAGGGCTTCTTCTTTTTCACCGGCGGCACAGGCACCGGCGTGGCGTAGGGAACAAAGCCGGCATCATCCGGCTCCAGGTAATAACTCGGACTCCCCCACCGCAAATTCGGGTCATCCCAGGTAAAGGGCGTGCCCGTGATGGGGTTGATTGCATCCCAATGAAGTGGTTTCATGGTTTGAATCAGGATTAACGAACAGCATTTCAATAAAAAACCCGCGCCGAGGCAAGATTTATTTTCCTCCACGCCCAACCAACAGCACTGCGGGCTCCTCCAAATCCCAGCGCCACCCACCACCCCGGCAAGCCGGAGACTGGCTGAAAAGGAACTGGTGGTGAAGCCAGTCTGAGTTTCATGGCTTCTTGCGCCCACGACGCGCACCTCATCAGGCCAGCGACTCGAAGAATTCACACTCCCCTGTGCGGGCAACCCCATCTTGATAGGTCGCGCACCCAAGGCTTGACCTCTGGCGGCTTTATCGCTGCAATCAGCTCATTGATCAAAAACCCATTCGTTTCGTGAACG